>JANNQQ010000151.1:0-6670 GCA_031400835.1 Actinomycetes bacterium
GCGCTTGCGTTCACACAGGCATCGACCGCGCTGACCTACGTCATGCCGGGAGGCGGCCTGGTGGGGATGGCGGGGTCGTTTGCGCTGCTTCGAGCGTGGAGTTTCCCAGGGGCCTCGATCGCTCGTGCGGTCACGCTCACAGGAATCTGGAATCAGCTCTCAAACCTGCTGCTCCCTGTTGTCGCCGTATCGTTGCTGGCGGCGGAATCGGAGGCGGATGCCGAGCTCGTGTCGATCGCCCTTCTCGGCAGCGCCATCTTTGGCGTCGCGGCCGTCGCGATCGGGCTCGTGCTTTGGCGCGCGGATGTGGCCCGGGCAATTGGTGATCTTCTTGCTCGGTGGTGTAACGGCACGCTCAGGCGGATCCGTCGTGGGCCAGTGCGATGGTCGGGGGACTCGTTCGCGCGGTTCCAGGCACAGACGGCAGGGCTCCTCCGTCGCCGCTGGCACGCCCTCACTCTTGCGGCAATCCTCGGAAACGTCACGGTCTTCGTGGTGCTTCTGGTGTGCGTACGCGCGGTCGGGATCGGTGACGGAGAGCTCACGTGGATAGAGGTGTTTGCCGGCTGGTCGATCGCTCGAGTGCTTGGCCTCATCCCGCTGACGCCGGGCGGTGTGGGTGTGGTCGAGGTGGGATTGACGACGGCGCTCGTCGGGTTCGGTGGCGCTGATGCACCCGTGGTGACTGCGGTTCTGCTCTATCGGTTCGCGACGATCGTCCCAACGCTCGTATTGGGTGGAGTCACGATGCTCGTCTGGCGCAGACTGCATCCAAGCCGCGGGGGAGGAGTCTCAACCGACACGCGGAATCGTCCCGACAAGTGAGGGAACAAAGCCACAAGGACGAGATGTCGAATCTCCTACAGGGCGACTTTGCGCGTCTCCGTGCTCGCGGGGTCGAGACGACGCTCGCCTGTCGAGAGTTCAGCGCGCCTTCCGCTCCGCCTCCGCCGGTCGGCCCCGAGCAGGTCGTCGAGGCTGATGCGACGCCGACTTCGGCCGCGCCCGCCGAAGGCTGGCTCAAGCGGCTGCTAGGCACGCGCTAGCGTCCACAGGTCACAACGGAACCGAGTAGGCCCGGCGCTAGGCTCCTGCGGTGAAGGTCTTTCGACGCCTGGAGCATGCGATCTGGGGCGATGGTGTAGACGACGCGCTCCGTCCGGTGATTGCGGTGACGCTCGTCGCAGCGGCCGCCGGCTCGACGCTCTGGAGCTTCATGGGCATCTGGGCAATCGACGAGTTGGAGGCCAAATCGGCGCTCCCGTTCGTCTTCCTCGTGGGTGCGATGCTCTCGGGCATCTCAGGGTATGTCGGCGGGTGGTTCTCCGACCGCCTCGGGCGTCGCAAGGTGATTCTCTTTGGCGAAGGGGTCATGGTCGTCTACCCGATCGTTCTGCTGCTTGCGGCGAAAAACCATGGCGCCGGTCTCGCCGCTCTCACGTTTGCCGGGGTGTTCGGTGCGCTCGGTGGCTCGGTCGCCCAGGCAATGGTCGCCGACCTCGTCGCACCGGAGCGACATGCCTCGGCCTACGCCTCCGTGCGTGTTGCGGCGAACTTTGGGGTCGTGATGGGACCACCGGTCGGAGCGGCGATCCTCTTCTTTGGAGATTGGACAGCACTGTTTCTCACCGTGACCGTCCTCTCGGCGACCGCCTGGCTTCTTGCGTTTCACCTTCTTCCCCACGGCGGCGCCTACGCGCCCGAGGCGCCGCCCCAGCGGAGCTCGTTCGGGGCGATCCTCCACGACCGGCCGTTTCTCCTCTTCCTCGGATCTGCCGTGTTTGCCTGGATCGTGTACGTCGCCTATGAGGTCGTGATACCCGTCTCGCTCGTCGATGGCTATGGCTACGACAAGTCGACGTGGGGGTTCCTCGTGTGGATCAATCCGCTGCTGGTGACCCTCTTCCAGATCCGTCTCACGCGTGCCTCTGCGCGATTCTCGCCGTCCCTGGTGCTGGTCGTGGCGATGCTGGTCATGGGGCTTCCGTTTCTTCTCTTCCTGGTGTCGCACGGTCTCTTCGTGGTCATCACGGTGCTCACCGTGTTCGTGATCGGGGAGATGCTGTGGGTTCCGACGTCTCAGGCGATCGTTGCCGATCTGGCGCCGGAGGACATCCGCGGCGCCTACATGGGGGCCTTTGGCAGCGGTGCCGCGATCGGGTTTGCGCTAGCACCGCTGATCGGCTTCCAGACCCGCAACAGCTTCGGCGACGATGCCGCCTGGGTGATGTTCGCCGGAATCAGCGTGGTCGCAGCGGTCCTTGCGGTCGCGGCGCTCGCCCTCGGAGGTTCACGCGAGACCGGCGGTGGCGAGGCGCTAGAGGAAGTGCTGGTCGAGGTATGAAGCGTCCAGCTCGCGAGACTCCACCCCGTCAGGGGGTCGTACTGCCCGAGAGCGACGAGGTGCACCGTCAGCTGGCAGGGCTAGCCGAAGACATGCGGTCAACCCCGTTCAAGGGCAACCGGCTGACGCTTCGGCTGCGAAACTTCCGGACCGACGCCACGGGCTACCTCGCCTCGCTTGGAGGACCGCTCCCGTTCATGGTGCGGCTGCGGACAATCGAACAGCTGACGGCGGCTCACCTTGCCCGACTCGAGGTGCGGTACCGCGAGCTCTCTGCACTCGAGCCCGTCGAGCGCGACGCTGCGTGGACGAAAGAGGTGGAGCTTCTTCGATTCGACGAGGTAAACGAGCTCATCGACAGGCACAACCGCTGGTATCCGATGGAGGCCCGATTGCCCATGGATCCGGCGCGCCGCGACTATGCGCTCGTCAACGGCCGCGACTATCGGCTACAGCCGCTCGACCACGAGTGGGTGTTGAAGCGGTTCCCGCCGTTCGCACCGCACTGACGATCGTGTCGATCGCCGGTCGCTTGGCCCCGTCGACGGGGCGCAGCACCGTTTGCGCTTCCTCGACGACGAAGCCCTCGAGGTGGGCGACGACCTCGTCGGCAGTCCACAGCAGCGAAGCGTCCTTTGGGCCGCCGTGTCCATGGGCGTGGTTTGCATGGTCGTGGGCGACAAGCAGGAACCGCCCGGCGGGTGAAACGCCCTTCGCCGCCCGCGTGATGAGGAGAGCGCGCTCTTTCGGTGGTAGCTGGACATACGCGACGAGGACGAGATCGAACGCGCCGTCCGGAATGGGAAACGTGAGGACGTCGCCGGTTCGGAGGTCGACCGGCAGCTCCGACTCGGCGGCGATCCTCCGCGCGCGGTCGATGGCGATGGCCGAGAAGTCGATGCCCGTGACCTGCCAGCCGCGACGCGCGAGCCAGATGGCGTTCCGTCCCTCTCCGCAAGCTAGGTCGAGAGCGTGCCCCGGTGAGAGCCCGCTGCAGCGCTCCTCTACGAAGCGGTTGGGGTTTTCACCCCACAGGAGGGGGCTTGCCGCGTAGCGTCCGTCCCAGTCGCCGGCGCTCATACGGTGATTCCCCTCTTCGTCACGTGCAGCACTGCTACGAGAGTCACGGTGCAGAGCATGGCACAGAGGAGGTACGGAACCGCGTCGGAGAAGATGTCGCCAAGCGCACCACCCAGCACTGGACCGCTCATCGCACCGGTTGCCCAGGCGGTGTTCATGATGCCGAAGCCGATCCCCTGCGGCAGCCGTGCCCGCTCCGCGCGGTCCGAGACGAGTGCCATGCCAGGCGTCGTGAATCCACTGAAGGTGAGTGCGCCGATGAGGACGAGTGGGATGATCGCCGCCGGCCGGGAGGCGAACGAGAGCGCGATCGCGGCAGCGATCGAACCGATGAGGGCGAGCCGCACCGGAAAGAGTCGCCCTCGACGGTCGGAAACTCTGCCGAGGAGCGGGTTCACTGCGACCTCCAATAGCCCGGCGGCGAGGAAGAGAGTCGCGATCGCGACGGCGCCCCAGCCTGCGTCGGCCAAGGACAGCGGAGCGAGAATCTCAAGCACGCCGAAGAAGAACGCGGGGAGGAGGTTGAGCCACAAACCACCCACGAATCGAGGGTCGGCCAGCGCACGCCTAACCGCTCCACGCGTGCGTGGCTCGCGTGGTGGGGGCGGAATTGCGGCGGCGCACAAGGCGAGCGTGAGCGTCGTCACCGCCACGACTCCGAACGCACCGCGTGCCGACGTCAGCTCCGCCGCTGCGCCAAGCATCGGACCAACGATGTAACCGAGGATCGCAAACCCGAAGACCATGCCGAGCAGCTCGCCACGTCGCCCGCGAGGACACGCGACCGCGATCCACGAAAGCGCACCAGCCCAGGTCAGCGCGCTTGCGCAGCCCTGACCGAAACGGGACGCCCCAAGAGCCACGGCGTCGGTCGAAACAGCGAACACGAGGCTTGTTGCAGCAAGCAAAAGAAGACCAGAGATGACCGCGCGCCGTGGCCCCACCCGGGACGCGACGATGCCTGCCGGAATACCACCGGCGAGCGCTCCGGCGCCGTATGCACCAAGCAGCATCCCGGCCTGAAGCTTCGAGAGCCCGAGATCAGCGGCGTAGCCTGGAATCAGGGGGATGAGCGCTCCGAAGAGCACCGAGTCGGCAAAGACCACGATGCTGACGAACACGACGAGACGGCGCATTGATCGAGCATACGTCGGGCGCTTCTCCGCCTCTGCGCCTACCGCACGAGGACGGGAGAACCGGCTCCGGACCAAAAAAAGTGCACCGAGTAGGTGACTCCCTCGTCCGGTGTTCCCAATTGACTTCCGCCGAAGCGATTGCCTCTCGGGAACCCCATCAACCTCAGGCGCTCCTTGCTCGGTGCAAGGAGAAAGATAGACAGGTATTCACCGTGTGTCAACCGATTGTTGCACCACTTATACGCAAATTGCGCACTTTTCAATGCAGATCGAATTGACGGCATGAATGTGCGTTCTCTACGCGTGTCAGCGCGGGTCCACGCAAAGATGCACCGAGTAGGTGACTCCCTCGTCCGGTTCTCTGACTGACCTCCGCCGAAGCGACTGCCTATCGGAGTCCCATCAACCTCAGGCGCTCCTTGCTCGGTGCAATCAGCACTCTAGGGCCAGGTATCGATGCTGTCAACGGTTATTAGAATGCGTTCTCCGCAAATTGCGTATTTTATGTTTAGAGACGGCCGTGTTTGCGAAGAGCCCCGCGTGCTCTACCAGTTCGGGTCAAAAGTAATGCGCCGAGCGGAGGAGCTTTCGTCCACCTCCGACGGACATCCCGCTTGCGCGGTCTGCCTCTCGGAGGCTTCGTCCTACTCGCGTCCCTCGCTCGGCGCAGCGGCAATCTACGCTTCAGGCAAGGGGCGTGCAAGCGTAGACGCCAAGAGATTCCCGCAAATTGCGACGATCGGATCGAGACATGGCTGAGCAGCACGCGGTAGTGACAGGCGCCGGAACGGGCATCGGGCGCGCAATCGCTCGACGGCTGGCCGCCGACGGTATGTCGGTCACCTTGCTCGCACGCGACAAGAAACGCCTGGAGGAGGTCGCAAGCGAGCTGGCGACGCCGAGCCACGTCGTCGAATGCGACATCAGACGAGCGAAGGCGGTCGACTCCGCATTCGCCGCGGCGGCCGCCGCGCTCGGGCCCGTCACTGCGCTTGTGGCGGCGAGCGGGCTAGGCGGCCCCAATGTCGACGGGTCGGACGACCGATTCGACGACCTGATCGCGACGAACCTGAGTGGTACGTACTACTGCTGTCGCGCGGCGCTGCGCCACGTCGCACCAGGGCCTGATGCGCGCCATCTCGTCGTGATCTCGTCCATTCTCGCGCGGATAGCCGTTCCGGGCTATTCCGGTTACTCCGCCTCCAAGGCGGGGCTCCTCGGTCTTGTGCGCTCGCTCGCTGCAGAGGTTGCGGGCGAGAACATTCAGGTGAACGCGATCTGTCCGGGATGGGTCGACACCGACATGGCTTGGGAGGGCATCGACGGCATTGCCGCTGCAACAGGGACGACGCGCGAGGAGGCGTATCGGCGTGAGATGGGTGATGTCCCACTCGGCCGCATGTCTCAGCCGGCCGATATCGCAGGCACGGTCGCATGGCTCCTCTCCCCTGATGCGCGCGGCGTTACCGGCCAGGCGATCGACCAGAACGGTGGCGCCTGGGTCGGGTAGTTCGCACGGTCGGTACCAGGTAGGGCGCGCGCCCTCCGCGTGAGGCCGCGAAGGACGTTCCACAAGTGGCTCTGAGACACAAAGTCCAACTTTTTGTCTCAGACCCACTTGCGGTTGCTTGCCTCGCAACGGATCCGGTGCCAGGCACGGCTCGATCGTTCGCGCGCGCTGCCTACTCGTCGCTCGGCTGACCCTTGCGCCGGTCGATAGCTCGCTGCCCGCGGATGTCCTGAAGTGTGACGCCGAGATCGATGAGGTCATCACCCCTATAGCGCCACGCCTCGCCCACGGCGTCGATCACTGCGTGGCGATAGTCGTGTCTGTAGCGCCGCTCGGCGCGGATGAGTCGCCTGAGATGCGAATAACTCGGGCGGGTCACACCGATCTCCTCCGCGAAGCGTCCGATTCGGCGACAGATCTCGGCGATGGGTTCGCTTTCGTCGTCGAGTCGGGTTATCGCCTGCACGAGACGTTGGTCGTAGCGGGGTGCCTGGCTTGGGCGCACGGGGCCATCATGGCCGCCGAAGTGTGACGAGCGTGTGCCGGTTTGGCCGAGAGTTCAGCAAGTGTCTCAGAGCCACTTGTGGCGTTCGTCTGCGC
>JANNQQ010000152.1:0-8087 GCA_031400835.1 Actinomycetes bacterium
TCTCCCGAACAGCCAGCGACGAGAGCGGAACGTAGATCGGCCCGGGTGACCCCGGCGAGCGATGGGTGTCTGAGGTCGACCTGGGTCTCGGCCCACGCATCGAGTCCGATGGCTTGGGCTCCCCGCTCGCCGCCGATCGCCAAGAGCTCGTCGGTCGTGAAGACGCCCCGCGAACCGCTTTGGCGACGGGCAATACCTTCGAGCTCGCGCAGCTCCTCGAGTGGGTCAATCCTCACATTCGAATCCGACCCGATGCAGAACGGGATCGACCTGTGCCGCATGCGAATCGCCTGAACAAACCCATCGCCGAGATCGGCTTCGGTGGTGGGGCAGACGCAGACGGTTGCTCCGGACTGCGCGAGTAGGTCGAGCTCGGCCGCGTCGGCGTGCGTTGCATGGACAACCGTGGTCTTGTCGGTGAGGCAACCCGTCTCGGCGAGGAGTTCGATCGGCCGCATCCCGTGCTCGGCGAGACACTCCTCGATCTCGCGTGGCTGCTCGTCGGCATGGACGTGGAGGGGAAGCCCTTCGGCCGTCGCGAACCGACCTAGCTCAACCAACCAGTCCCGCGGACACGCACGCACGGAGTGGGGTGCCACACCAACCCGAATCCCGGCGTCTCGGAGCTTGGTGACCTCTTCAACATAGGCGTCTACCGAGGGTTGCTGCATCCGGTCAAGACCGCCGCGGGCATATGCGACGTGGAGGCAGACGAAGCCGATGCCGGCGTCGGAGGCCGCCTCGGCAGCAGCGAAGGCCTCGGCGAGCCCGATGTAGTGGAACTCACCGACCGCCGTCCAGCCTGCTGCAAGCATCTCGCGATATGTGGCGGTGTAGAGCACGCGCACGGTAGCCGGGGTGTGACTCTCCGCCTCGGCGAGCATGCCATCACGCCAGGCCCAGAAGTCACGGCCAGCCGCTCGGCCGCGAAGCGCCCGTTGGAAGGTATGGGTGTGGGCGTTGACGAACCCAGGGAGTGCGACGGTGTCGACCACGCGCCGCGACACTACCCTACGGAGCGATGGGAACCGGGCCAACTTCAACGACGCTTCGTCAGCTTCCGAATGCTCTGACGTTGCTTCGCTTTGCCGCGATTCCGCTGTTCGTCGTGTTGCTTATCAACGAGAGTGACGGGCCGAGCTGGCCCGCTGGCATCGTCTTTGGCATCGCGGCGCTCACCGACCAGCTCGACGGGTATCTCGCCCGCCGCTGGAAGGTCGAATCTGCGTTTGGGAAGGTCGCTGACCCACTTGCCGACCGGCTCATGATCGACGTGTGTGTCGTCATGCTCGTCGCGTACGACCGGCTCCCCTGGATCGCCCTCGTGATCCTTGCTCGCGATCTGCTTCTCATGGTCGGGTACCGCTTCCTGGTTCCACGCGGATACGACTTCGAGGTGTCGCAGCTCGGCAAGATCGCCACCTGGGGACTCTATGCATCGCTCGGCTTCGTTCTCGTCACGGAGCAGGGGACGACGTGGCCGCTCGTCTGCTTCTGGATCAACCTTGTGCTCGCGGTTCTTGCCGCGGCGCAGTACCTCACGAAGGCCCGTCGCCAGATCCAACACTGAACACAGCACGTCCTGCGACCGGTTGCAGGGAGGCGATCCTTCGCGGCGAAACCTCAAGTTGAGGTTGACCCCTCCGTCCGGCTCTGCTTCGATGATTCACGACAACGAGGAAAGGCATACCGTTGGAAATTCTTCCCGACCTCGACAGGCTCACTGACGAGGAGAAAGCCCGGCTGATCGAGCGCCTCGAAGCGGAAGAGGCTACAACCTCATCCCGCAGGCGAGTGCTGCACGGCCGTATTGATCTTCTCCGCAAGGCGTACGAGGAGCGGATCAAGATACGGATTGCCGAGGGGCATACGCTCCCGACCCTTGAGCCAAAGGATCTCGATCGTCCGATCTTCGAGGGAACCGGCGATCTGCCGGAGGATCACGATCTCGGCCCAATGCCTGATCTTGCATCGATGTCCGACGAGGAACTTCGCGCGTTGATCCACGAGCTCGAGGTCGAGGAGGATGACGTCTCGTTTCACCGCCGCGTTCTGCAAGGCCACCTCGACATCGTTCGCTCATACAAGCCCGGGGACGCGCTCGACGTTGTTGCACTCGCAAAGACACTCTCGTCAGGCCGTCGGAGTAGTGGAGAGGCGGCCTAGCGCGTGAGCCACGTGTACTGCTCGGAGTGTGGCTTTCAGAACCTGGAGGTCGCGAACTACTGCCAGCGGTGCGGTGCGTATCTGCGCCACGGACTCGATGAGAACACGCTGAGTCTCGCGCCAGCCGAGGTCGAGGGGGCGGTCGAGGAACTCGAAGGGATCAACGGCCCAGCTCTTGTCGTCCGCTCGGGCGGTGGACGGGCGGGTGAGGCATTCGAGCGCCTTGGAGACCGTACGCTGATCGGACGATCGCCCGAATGTGATGTCTTCCTGGACGATGTGACGGTGTCGCGCCGACACGCAGAGATCGTGAAGCACGAAGATGAGCGGTTCGCGATCCGCGACCTTGGAAGCCTCAACGGCACCTTCGTCAATCGCCGTCGTATCGAGGATGTCGACCTTGCTGATGACGATGAGGTTCAGATCGGCAAGTACCGCATGACGTTCCTCCTCCGATGACGACAACAGAGCAGAGGGGCAACCGCCTTCACACAATCGGGGCCGTCTGCGAACGTCTGCACGACGAGTTCCCTGATATCTCGATTTCGAAGATCAGATATCTCGAGGATCAGGGCCTCGTACGGCCGCGGCGGACGCGCGGTGGATATCGCCTGTTCTCCGACGAAGACGTTGAGCGTCTGGCGACGATCTTGCGCCTCCAGCGTGACCAGTTCCTTCCCCTCAAGGTGATACGTGCCGAGCTCGATTCGCCCGGCCCCGAGCGGGCGCGGCGTCGACCATCGGGGCTGCGCATGGAGGAGGGGGAGGTCGATCTCGCGGAGCTATGCGAACGTGCCGACGTCACACCCGACTTCGCACGGCGGCTTGAAGAATACGACCTCGTCGCGCCGCGGATCGAGGCGGGGGAGCGTCTCTATCGTGAGACCGACGCTGAGATAGCCGTCGCGTGCGCGAGGATCGCAAGACATGGTCTCGACGCCCGTCATCTTCGCGCGTTCCGGACGGCAGCAGGTCGCCAATCGGCTTTGCTCGAACAGCTCGTGAGTACCGGACTCAACTCCCGGGACCCAGACCGCCGGCGGGCGGCGGTCGACGATCTTGAAGCGCTTGCCGGCGTCGCCATCGAACTCGCTCAACTCCTGCTCCTCAGAGACCTACGAGAGGCTGCCGACCGATGACGGCTGACGACCTACGAGCGAGGATCCGCGATGTGCCCGACTTCCCGAAAGAGGGCATCGTCTTCAAGGATCTTATGCCGCTCATTGCGGACACTGAAGCGTTTCATAGCTGTATCGACCTCCTAGCCGAATGGGCGCGGCCGCGCGATCCGGCGGTGATTCTCGGTGCGGAGGCGCGTGGATTCATCTTCGGTGGGGCCCTTGCCTATGCACTTGGCTGTGGATTCGTCCCCGCTCGGAAGCCGGGCAAGCTGCCGTGGACAACCATTGAGGCGACCTACGCGCTCGAGTATGGCCAGGACACGCTTCAGATCCACGCTGACGCCCTCGCACCGGGCGCGCGGGTGATCGTCCTCGACGATGTACTTGCGACTGGTGGCACCGCCGCAGCGAAGGTCGAGCTTGTCGAGAGGCTCGATGCAGTAGTGGTCGGTGCGCTATTCGTCGTCGAGCTGGCGTTCTTGCATGGGCGCGATCGCATAGCCGGGTACGACACTCACTCGCTCGTGACCTACTGAGGAGCGCGCGCGGCCCTGACCGGGTACGGGCCGTTGCGGCATGCTCGGGCCAATGGTGGTCTCGACGCATCGTCCGACACAGCGTGTAGAACACTCAGGGTCACCACTTGGTGACTCCGTTGAGCGTGCGGCTTCATCGGATTCCGCAGTTCACTCCCGGGAGGGATGAGCGAATGAAGCCGCATCCGTCGATGACTCAGAGTATGGATACCGCGTCCCGTCCGGCGCGTCCCGAGGGACGTCAGGCCGATCTTCACCTCCTCCGCGACTGTCTTGCGCTCTCTCACCAGCAGTTGCGCCCGCCTGCCCGCGTCAGGCTCGAGGAGGCGGTGGGGGAGGAGTTCGCCCGGAAGCTGCTCAGCAGCTTGACCGCGGCTTCGCGACGCCCGTAACGCCTCCGTTGCAGGCAGAAACGCCTGCTAGAGGCGCGAACGAACGAAGACGAAGATCAGGAACGAGGCGACCAACGCGAGCGTCAGCGCGGTTCCCTTTGCGATGGCGATTGCCACCATGCCGAAGAAGAGAAACAGAAAGAACACGAGCGCCCAGATGAAGCTCTGAACGCCTCTATCAATACTGGGGGTGCGGAGATGCATGGGCGCAATGCTACCCAGACTGTAAGGCGCTCTCAACGCGACCCCCGACGCGACTCCTGTCGGCTGGACCCTGTCCGTTTTGGACCAAAAAAATTCACCGAGTCGGTTTCGCTTTCGTCCACCTGCCACATCGACCTTCCGCTTGCGCGTACTGCCTTTGTGACGGGCTTCGACCTACTCGCGTCCCGTGCTCGGTGCACAGGGGAAACTAGAGCCACAGCGTTCGTGGGTCAAGGACTGTCCAGATGAATCGCGCGCTCTTTGCGACATTTTCACGTTTCCGATCACCCCTCGTGCGACGTCAGGCCCTGCGACCTTGCGTGCGGTCGTCGGGAGCGGGGCCGTTTGGCCCACATTCTCCAACTTGACATAACACACATTATCGTGCGTTGCCAGGCGGTTCTACGCGATCCATGCAAATCAACCCGTTGAGGGGTTGTATCGGCGCGCCGAGTGTGGGAATCTCGGTGTGACGGAGCGTACGAGTTCCGCATCCATTTCCGGGAGCGACACGATGACAGTCGTTGACATCGAGGGCCTACTTGCCCAGGACGAGTTCCGGACGCAGCTTGAGAGCTGTGAGCAGGCCGGCTGGATCCTGACGCGCGAGCTTGCCGACCTCGTCGAGCTGCACGAACTTGCGCCGCTCGAGCAAGAGGCGTTGCTTCGCGAGCTCGACAAGCGCGGCATCGAGATCGTCGAAGGCACTGCACCCGCGGTGCAGGCGCCGGTTGCGGTAGCCGAAACCACGACGGACGCCCTCCAGCTGTTTCTGCGCGAGGCTTCGCGTCATCCGTTGCTGACCGCGGCACAGGAGGTTGCACTTGCGAAGAAGTTCGAGATAGGCGACGAGGCAGCCAAAGCCAAGATGATCCAGTCGAACCTCCGCCTGGTCGTCTCGATCGCAAAGAACTACCGCAACCAAGGACTCCCGTTTCTCGATCTGATCCAGGAGGGAACCCTTGGGCTCATTCGCGCCGTCGAGAAGTTCGATTGGCGTCGCGGCTTCAAGTTTTCGACGTACGCGACCTGGTGGATCCGCCAGGCGGTCGCGCGTGCACTCGCCGACAAGGCACGAACGATCCGCATGCCCGTACACATTGTCGAACGGCTGCAGAAGATGAATCGTGCGGAACGGACGCTTTGGACTCGGCTCGGGCGGGAGCCGACGATCGACGAGATCGCCGATGAGGCGAACATCACCGTCCAACAGGTGACAGAGGTCCGAGCGGCTGCCCGTGCGTCAACGAGCCTCGATGCGCCCGTCGGCGAGCAAGAGGACGCCACGCTCGGCGACTTCGTTGCCGGACACGATCCACTGCCCGAGGAGACGGTAGAGCTCCAGCTTCGCAGCCAGGCCCTCCGGCGCGCGCTCCAAGGGCTTCCCGATCGCGAGCGCGAGGTCGTGATGCTCCGCTACGGACTCGACGGCGGCGATCCGCGGACGCTCGAGGAGATTGGTCGCCACCTGGGCCTCACGCGCGAGCGTGTGCGTCAGATCGAGCTTGAATCACTGCGCCGCCTCGCGCTTGTCCGCGAGGTTCAAGCCGTCGGCGCCCCGTAGCTCCCTTCAAGCCGGCATGCACCCGGCCAGCTCGGCCTACGCCCGCAGATACAGCTCGAGCGCTGGCGCGACCGAGCGCAGTTCCCGGAGCGCGCGGGTCTCGAGCTGACGGACACGCTCGCGCGTGATTCCGAGCACCACACCCGCCTGCTCGAGGGTCATCGACTCCTCCCCGCCCAGGCCGAAGCGCAAGGTCAGAACCTTCTGAAGTCTCGGATTGAGCTCCTTGAGCGCCCGCGCAACCTCGAGTGACCGCAAGCTATTCGAAGCCTCGACCTCAGGAGCCGCAGCATTCGGGTCCTCAATCAGGTCGGACATCACGCTCTCGCCGTCCCCGACCGGTGTCTCGAGGCTCACATGTTCCTGGAGGAGCTTGAGCAACTCCTCCACCCGCTGCGGCGGAAAGTCGGCCTCCTTCGCGATCTCCTCGATTGAGGGGTCGCGATTGAGCTTCTGCCCGAGGACCCTGCGCGCCTTTTGTACGCGCCTGACCTGGTCGGCGACGTGCACAGGGAGTCGAATCGTGCGGCTCTGCTCGGCGAGGGCTCGCTGAACAGACTGACGGATCCACCACATCGCGTAGGTGGACAGCTTGTACCCCATCGTCCAGTCAAACTTCTCGACGGCACGAATGAGGCCAAGGTTGCCCTCCTGGATCAAGTCGAGCAGCGGAACGTCGGCGCGCGTGTAGCTGCGCGTCACAGACATCACGAGTCGGAGGTTGCATTCGATGAGGCGACGCTTGGCCTGCTCGTCCCCTTCATCCTTGCGCCGCGCGAGCTCTCGCTCCTCAGGGGGAGTGAGCAGCCGTCCATCGCCGATCTGGCGCACGTAGAGCCGCAGCGGATCCTGCGTCGGCTCAGCGGGCGCACGAACCGGCTCGTCGGCCTTGTCAAAAAGCGATTCGGCGGTTCCTTCCACGCCACAGCTATCGGCCGCAGGCGTCCCTCACTTGAGGCATCGCACACTTTCGGTTTTTCGACTAACGCTTTTTTAGGTGCCCAACTGCGAGGTATCGAGCGATCCGTCCGGACGTACGGTGACACCCTCTTCCAGGAGTCGTTCACGGACGAGGAACTGGAAGGCCGACCAGGCACCAGGCTGTGCGTCCACCATGCGGTACACCTGCCACTCGGAGAGCAGCGTCGATCCACGCGCCCGCGCATCCTTCCAATCGGCCATCTTCGGGAGATGTCCGAGCTCGCGGCCGAGTACGGCTCCGTCGGCGACCGCCCGCTCAAGCCGCTCTTCGCCAATTGGAACGTCAAAGCCGGCCTCCTTGAGCGCCGCCGAGAGCGAGCCGAACGTGTGCCAGATCAACGACTTTGAAGCGACGCGCCGGCGATTGGCCGCGATGTCCTTGGCAGTTGGAACGCGTCCGAGCTCCTCTCCAAGCGCCCGCAGCTGTTCGAGCAACTCATCGCGGCTGATGAACCGACGCGGCGACAGACCGGCGGCGCGCTTGGCTGCGTTCCAGGTGCCGAAGTGCTCGATCACTGTCTGCGGGTGCACCGTCGCGTCAACATCAGCGGCGAACTCCCGCATCGTCGGAGAACGCCCAAGACGCTCGGCGGACGCACGCAGCTCGGTGAGGATCTCCTCGTCGGTGTAGCGACGACGCAGACCCGCGCGAAACGCCGCCAATGCGGCAGAGTCAATGCCTTCGAGTGCTGGGTGCGGGCGGCGAGATTTCGCCATGCAATAATGGTAGAACATCGTAGAGATTTTGCAAGTGGGCCTGAGCGAGGCGCGTGCGTAGCGTCGCGGTACGCTCGGAGCAATGCGCGCCGCCCTTCTCCCCGTCGAAACCGCCGCCGCACGACTTGTAGGGCGTCTCTCTCGCCTCACTCGGCGCGGTGGTGGGACCACGTTGCCCGGCAAGCTCCTCTGGAAGCTCGACCCCGCCGCACTGGGTGCACTGGCATCTCGCCTGCCACTTGGCTCGGCGCTCGTGTCGGCGACGAACGGTAAGACGACAACAAGCACAATCGCCGCTGAGATCCTTAGGCCCCGGCACCGCCTGGCGTGGAACAGCTCTGGGGCAAACCTTGCCTCGGGGGTCACCTCCGCACTGCTCGATGCCCGCGATGCCGAGTTCGGTCTC
>JANNQQ010000153.1:0-8983 GCA_031400835.1 Actinomycetes bacterium
AGAGAAGCGATGACGGCGAGTCCATACGCTGTGTTCCAGGCGCCTTCGGGGACGATCGGAGAGAGAGCCGTCTCGTCGGCGTGCCAGGTTGCCGTGGCGACGATCGCTATCGCTACAAGACATCCGACGCCGACCGCAAGCGATGGGGCGGGCCGGGGTAGCGTCAAGCGGCAGGCGTCCCGAGCGGTGCCCCGGTCGGGAGCCAGTCGACACGGCCGATCCATCGCTCACGGTTCTCGGCGTACCACTGGATCGTGCGCAGGACACCCTCTTCCCACGAGACCTGAGGCATCCATCCCGTTTCGGAGGTGAGCTTCTCGTGGCCCACCCGCAGTGCCATCACGTCGGTCGTGCCGGGTCGGAGGCGGCCTTCGTCGATCACGATGTGACGGTCGGCGGCCCAGAAGCCGTGCTCAACACCGGTCGTGATGATCAGGTCGGCCCAGTCGCGCATGGAGATGTTCTCGCCCTGACCGTAGACATAGACGTCCCCTGGGATGCCCTGTGCAGCCACGGTGAGGTGACCCCGCACTCCATCCGTGCAGAAACAGAAGTCGCGTAGCGGCTCAAGTGCGCCGAGCGAGATCTCGGGGCGCCCGAGCGCCTGGCTGATGATCGTGCCGGTGACGTAACGCGGATTCTGACGCGGCCCGTAGTTGTTGAACATGCGCGTCACAACGCCCGGGACGCCGTACCCGTCGTGATAGTTCATCGTGAGGAAGTCGGCGGCGACCTTGGCGGTCGCGTAGATCGACTTCGGGTTGATAGGCGATCGTTCGTGGAGAATCAACGAGCCGGCAGCGTCGAAATCGTGCTGCTCGCGCACGTCGGCGCGCACGTTCCCGTACTCCTCGGAGGTACCAGCCGTGTCGAACTTCTCGAGCTCGAGACCCCAGTCGACGATCGATTGCAAGAGGTTGAGCGTGCCGATCGTATTCGCCATAAACGTCTCATACGGCCGGTGCCAGGACTCGCCGACATGCGCCTGCGCGCCAAGGTGAAAGACGTACGGGCGATCCGGGGCGTTCTTGAGCTCGCGGACGAGATAGTCCACAGAGGTGCGGTCGGTGAGATCCGCGAAGTGCACTTTGAGGTCGTGGCGTCGGTGCCCGATGTTGTTGAGCGCGCCGCTCGAGGTCGCGCGGACAAACGCATGAACATGCGCCCCAACCGCAAGAAGGGCCTCCGTGAGATGCGACCCCATGAAGCCGTCTGCGCCCGTGACAAGCACGGTTCGCCCGCCGTACACGTCTCCGAAGTCGCGGCGAAGCGCGACGTAGTCACTCTCTGTCCAAACCGTGTCGCCTGCCATGGCGCGTCCCGTCCCGTCGGTGTGCAATGCGTAGGCTGTTCTCGATGATCAAGCCTAGCGGCCCTGGCGGGCTTGGATCTCTCGCGACGGCCGCGATCACCGCCACCGCGCTCGCTGTGCAGGCAGGTCTCGCCGCCGTCGTCGGCGTGATCATCGCGCGGGAGTTCGGCAGGACGGCCGAGACCGACGGCTTCTTCGCGGCGTACGGCGTGTTCATAGTTCTCGCGCTCGCGTCGAACGCGATTCGACTCGTCGTTTTGCCTCCGCTGTCGAGGGCTCGCGACGAGCGAAGGCTCGGTCAGGAGACCGCGGGTTGGGCACTCGCCCTGGCTGTACTCGCGCTCCCCGCCCTTGCCGCGGCGACGTTGTTCTCAGGCCCGGTCTCTGACCTCCTCACCGGGTTCGGGCCAGCGGCTGCCCGCGAGGCTGCCTCCGACACCTTGCCGTTTGTCGTCTTCGCCGGGCTTGCGCAGCTCTTCGCAGGCCTCGCAGCGAGTGCTCTTGCAGCACTCGATGACTACCTCACTTCCTCGATCGCCTACATCGCGGCGAGCGTGATTGGGCTCACGTTCATCGTGCTTCGGATCGACGCTGACGGGATCCACGCGGTCGCCGCTGGGATGGCCCTCAACGGCCTCGTGGCGGCTGCTGTGCCGGCGATTGCATTGGCGATTCGAGCTCGTCGAGCAGCGATGCCCGCGACCGGTTTCAGACCCCGGGGCACCTCTCTTGGGAACAGGATTCGGCGTGCAGGCCAAGGGTGTGCGCTCCCCCTTGCGCTTCAGGCTGCGTATCTCGTGTGCCTCTCGGTCGCGGCGCGGGAAGGCGTTGGCGCAGTTACGAGCTTCGGTTACACCTACCTCGCAGGATCGGCAGTTGTCGCCGCAACAGCCGCGTCATTTGGGATCGTCACTGCTGTGCCGCTCACGCGATTGGGGATTGAGGGACATCGGGTCGCCCACCACGTCGTCGCAACCTCGTGGCTCGCGCTGATAGCCATTGGTGCGACGGCAGGGGTGTTCGCGGTCGCGGGTGAACCGATCCTCTCGACGGTGCTCGGGGACGGGTACATGGACGACGTCGGGCGCGAACTCGGACAGCTCGTTGCGCTCCTCGCTCCGTGGATGGTGGTTGCGACAGGATTCTCGGTGGCCTTCCCACTCGTCTTCATCGCGAGGCGCGAGCGTCCGCTTGCCCCGCTCGCTCTCACCGTGCTTGTGTTGCATGTGCCGCTCGCAATCGCGGCGCAGTCTGTCGCAGGGCTCACGGGACTCGCGCTTGCGCTCGCGTTGACCACTGCCGCGGCTCTTGGCGGTGTCCTGCATACACTCGCGGCCGCCGCCGAGACGTTCGCCGGGCTGGCCCGGGCCGCCGTAATCGTCGCGCTCCTGGCTGCGGTTGCGTTCACCATTGCAGACCTCGCGCTCCCCGCGGTGGTAGCAGGCGTCGCCGGAATCCTGGCGTATGCGGCAGCGGTCGTCGTCGTGCGTCCACGTGGCCTCGTCGACTCACTCCGGTACCTCAGAGGGCTCACCTGATGCGCGGTTGGCTCGGGCTCTTCGGCACGAGCGTCGGACTTGGCGCGCGCCATCTCGCCCGGCATGGGTATCTCCGTGAGGCGGTTGTGCGCGTTGTCATTCCCATGGATCCGTCGCGCTACATCGAGCTCCCGTGGGCATTCGAGCGCCTTTCGCGGGAACGAGGGAGCTCGGTGCTCGACCTCGCAAGCCCAAAGCTCCTTGCGGTCGCTCTCGTTCGCTGCGGCCTGCGCGTGACCACGGTCGATCAGCTGGAGAGTGAGGTTGAGAGCTGGCGAACGCTCGCTGGGAACGAGACCGGTCTCGAACTGGTCGTTGGAGATGGGCGCGCCCTACCGTTTGCCGACGCGTCATTCGACCACGCCTCGTCGATTTCGGTGCTTGAGCACATCGCGGGAGAGCGAGGCGACGAAGAGGCCCTCTCCGAGCTCCTGCGGTGTACACGCGCCGGGGGGACGATTCTCCTGACGCTTCCCTACGCGACCGACGCGCGAATCGAGTTTCGAGACCGCGCCGCCTACGTCGACAACGGCGAGCGTGACGAAGGTGGTCGGGTGTTCTTCCAACGCTGGTACGACGATGCCGAGGTTTCGCGTCTGGTGGGTTCGCATTCCGCCGCCGAGCTTGTCGAGTCATCGGTCGTACGGCTGCAGCCGAATCTGAACGCCCTCTACGTGCGGACGTTCCCCTTCTCGATGCTCTTCGGCTGGCTCTACGGATTTCTGGCGCGTGAGCGCCGCGGCACGGGTGGCGACGTCGTACGCCTCGTCGTACGCCGGCTACCGCCTGCAACCATGGTCGAGCCGTGAGTCGCGCGTTCATCACAGGGATCGGTGGGCAGGATGGCTCTCTCCTCGCCAGCCTGTTGCTCGAACAGGGGTATGAGGTGTTCGGGACGATTCGACGGCCGCGCGCCTCTCACGGAGAGGGACTTGATCGGCTCGGAGATCGCGTAACGATCGTTGAGGCCGACCTGCTCGACCGCGCGCAACTTGAGCAGGTCATCTCGGAGGTGCGGCCAGGAGAGATCTACAACCTCGCGGCACCATCGTTTGTCCCGCGCTCATGGGAGGAGCCTGTCCGAACCGCCGAGTTCGCTGCGGTCGGTGCTACCTCACTCCTCGAGGCCGTGCGGGTGGTCGATCCGACAATCCGCGTGTACCAGGCATCGTCAAGTGAGATCTTCGGGATCCCGGCCGAGTCGCCGCAAACAGAACTGACGCCGCTGCGACCGTTGACGCCGTACGGCGTCGCGAAGGCCTACGCCCACTTCATCGCAGGCAGCTACCGCCACCGCTACGGCATCTTCGCGGCCTGCGGGATTCTCTATAACCACGAGTCACCGCTCCGGCCGGTGGACTTTCTTCCACGCAAGGTGTCGCGTGCAGTCGCAGCGATCGCGCTGGGGCACGAGTCTGAGCTCGTCCTCGGGGATCTCAGCGCGCGCCGCGATTGGGGCTATGCCGGCGACTATGTCCGCGCGATGTGGAGGACGCTTCAGGTCGCCGAGCCAGGTGATTACATCGTGGCAACGGGCGTCACGCACAGCGTTGAGCAGCTCGTCGAGCGGGCCTTTGCATTCGTCGATCTGGATTGGCGTCACTACGTTCGTGTCGATCCGGCATTCGTACGCGGTAGCGCGGAGCTTCACGATCTCGTGGGTGACGCAACCAAGGCGCACAACGTCCTCGATTGGCGTCCAACCGTGGAGTTCGACGAGCTCATCCGGATGCTCGTCGAGAGTGACCTCCGTCGTCTTCAGACGCCCGCGTAGACAGCGTCGTGTTTTCGGGCGGTCTCTGCCCAGGTGAATGTCGCCGCGTGGCGAGGGCCACCCGCGGAGAGTTCATCGGCCCGGGCGAGCGTCTCGAGAATCCCGGCTGCGATGCTCTGAACGTCGAGCGGGTCGAACTGCACTGCTGCATCTCCGCACACCTCGGGTAGCGAACCCGCGTTTGAGGCCGCGACGGGGCAACCACACGCCATTGCTTCGATCGGCGGGAGCCCGAAACCCTCGTAGAGGCTCGGAAAGACGAGCGCGGCCGCGCGGCGATAGAGCGAAACGAGCTCTCCCACCGAGACGCTTCCCTTTACGTCAACTCCCTCCGGCTGCTGCGCCTCGTGCCCGACACCGGTGAGAACGAGGCGTAGCTCCGGTCGGATACGCCGCACCTCGGCGAACGCGTCGAGCAGCCGCGCGTGATTCTTGTGGCGCCAGGGCCGGGCCGGGTAGAGAAGAAATGACTCCCGCGTGACCGTCGGATCAGGGGTAAAGATCTCCAGGTCGGCACCGAGGTGAATCGCGGTGACCTTCGAGGGGTCGAGCCCAAGGCGCTCGATTGCGCGTTCGCGTACCCATTCGCTGATGACGATCACATGATCCGCGCGCGGCGCGGCTTGGTCGTACGTGATCCGGCGAAACAGGCGCTCGCCACGTGAGAACAGGTGTGGAAGGTCGAGATGCTGCACGTCGAGAAGCGTCATTACCGTGGGTCGTCTGACGGATGGGAGGTTCACGGTGAGCGGAAAGTGGACGACGTCCGAGCGTTCAAGCTGGGCGCGCAGCTTGCCCGGACGGAGCTTCGCACCAGCCATCGCACGGAGCCTTCCGCCGATCGTCGTCGATGCCGCATAGTCACCCACCACGCTGGGGAGGCCGCCACCTGCGTCCGCCGCGATCGTGGGCAGAAGAACCTCATAGTCGTGGGTCCCAGTCAGGTGGAGGCTGCGCGTCAGCGCGCGTGCGTAGGTCTCGGCGCCGCCGGAGACCCCGGGGACTATGGTGAGAAGGGAGATTGCGACCTGCACACGCTGATCGTAGTGCGCGTCGAGTCGCCGCTTGAGTCAGCCGGTTAGCTCACTCGCACAGTGAGTAGACGGCATCGTGCGCTCTCGCCGTCGCCTCCCACGTGAACCTACGAGCCTGATCCGGTCCGCGGCGTGCTAGCTCGGCACTGCGGGCGAGCACGCTTCGGACCCCATCCGCGATCGCCTCAGGGAGGGTCGCGTCGAAGAGGACGGCTGCGCCCGAGCACACCTCCGGGAGAGATCCGGCGTTCGCCGCCGCGACGGGGCAGCCACTCGCCATCGCCTCGAGGACAGGCAAGCCAAAGCCCTCGTACAGGCTTGGGAATACGAGTGCTGCCGCCCGTCGGTAGAGATCCCGAAGGTCGGCGTCCGAGATGTGTCCCCGGGTCTCGACACCCGGTGGAAGAGTCGTCCACGTGTGACCTCCCCCGGTGAGTACGAGGCGCAGGTCAGGATGCTCGGCGCGGAGGAGTGCGAAGGCTTCGAAGAGTCGAGTGTGATTCTTGTGTGGCCAGCCGCGTGCTGGGTAGAGAAGGAACGGCTCTCGCATGACCTGGTCGTCCCCGGTGAACCAGTCGCTGTCGATTCCGTGGTAGGCGACATGGACACGTGCTGGGTCGAGACTAAGTGTCTCGATGGCACGGTCCCGAACCCAGTTACTCACCACGATCACCTGGTCTGCCCGCTGCGCAGCCCGGTCATAGGCGAATCGCCGAAAGAGCCGCTTCGATCCAGAAAGGAACTCTGGTTGATCCCGATGCTGCAGATCATGGAGCGTGATGACCGTCTTGCCTCGAACCCGAGGGACAGGAATCGTCACGGGGTAGTGCACGACGTCGGCCATCTCGAGCTCGGCTCGTAGGCTCCCTGGCCGCAGCTGAAGACGCGCGAGCGATCGGAAGCGACGTGCGGGACCGCTGCTCGCCGGAACCCCGGTTGCGATTGTCGTCGGGAGCTCCCCCGTCACGTCTGCCGCGTTGCGCGGAACGACCGCCTGGTAGTGGTGAGTCCCGACCCGTCCAAGGGCGGCGCACAGGCCCCGAACGTACCGCTCCGAGCCACCTGCGATTCGGGGGTCGAACGTGAGGAGGCTAAGGGCGACACGCACGACGCGAGTCTAGGAGTTTCCAACTCAGAAGCGGCCGGGCGCGGGGCTACACTGGCATAGATGGTGCCGGAGGATGGCTCGAGCCGCATCGAACCGGGCCTCCCAAGCGAGGTCGACGTTGCGGCGCTCTTCGAAGCCCTGCGGGAAGAGGTACGTCGCTCCGGGGTCGATCCGGGAAGCCAGGGTGGGGTCTCGGATTGGCATGCCGCTCGCGCCGAGGCCGAACGTCTGTGGCCCGTATCAGGAGACCGTTCACTCAGGCTTCGCCCCGGACCACGCGGCGCGCTTGGGATCCCCGTCAAGTGGGTGCTCCGCAAGCTGTTGCGGTGGTACGTCGAGCCGGTCGCGTACGACCAGCGCTCATTCAATGCAGCACTCCTGAGGCTCGTCGACGACCAGCACGAGCGAATCCGGCAGCTCGAGGCTGCGCTCGATGAGAGGCGCGCATGAGCGTTCTCGACGCCGTTCCCGGCGTCGACCTCCTCCGGTGCCCGACCTGCGCAGGCCCAATCGATCGCGAGACGATCTTCATGTGTGGCCGCTGCGGGCGTCACTACAACGTCGAGGAGGGGATTCCCCGAATGCTCGACGAGACCGTGCCCGGGGTGGCCGAGAAGGCACGCGAGGCCGAGGGCTGGGCCTCGATGGCGCGTGCCCAGGGGTGGTACGAGCCCGACGACACCGTCGACGCAGTGCTGCCCTACGTCTGTCGCGATCTTGGCTGGGACGACGTCAACTGGCGCGCGAACGAGCACTCGTTCTCGCTCCTCCTGCCAAAACTGCGCCCAGGGATGCGCGTGCTTGAGGTGGGTGCGGCGAAGTGTTGGGGTGCCCGCCACGTCATTGCGCGGGGGTGCACCTACGTCGGCACTGACATCCTCGCCGACCGCAAGATCGGGCTCGGACGTGGCATCTTCTACGAACGTGAAACAGGGCCGTTCCTGCGTGTCCAGGCCGACGGCGAGAGTCTGCCGTTCGCCGACGGTGCGTTCGATGTGACCTACTGCGTCGCGACGTTGCACCATGCGCTCGACCTCGACCGCATGGTTGGCGAGATGGCGCGGGTCACGCGGCGCGGCGGGCACGTGATCGCGTTGAATGAGGGCACGAGGGCTGTCTATCGATCGGGCAACGCACCCGACCAGGCCGAAGAGCGAACCTATGGAATCAACGAGCACGTCCACACGCTCTACGCGTACCTCTGGGCGTTCGGCAAAGCCGGCCTCCTCGTCCGTCGGGTCGAGCAGGCCGATGGCTACGCCCAGATGGCCGAGCGGCGCATTGCCGGGAAGCTGCTGCGGATTCCGGGGATGGGTCGGAGCATCGCAACCTGGTTTGCCCAGACCACCTACGGGTACCAGGGGGCGAGCCTCTTTGCGCGGAAGCTCCGGCCGCTCCGCGGATGAGGATCGCGGTCTGCAGGCCTCAGGTCCCTTTCGCGTACGGCGGCGTCGAGATCTTCACGGATTCCCTGGTCAAGGAACTGCGAGCGCGCGACCATGAGGCGGACATCGTCAGCGTGCCCTTCAAGTGGTATCCCGCGCAACGTGTCCTGACGCAGTCGTTCCTGTGGCGCGTGCTCGATCTCACAGAGGTTGATGGCGCAAAGATCGACATCGTCATCGCCACGAAGTTCCCCTCCTACGTCGTCCGGCATCCTGAGAAGCGAGTCTGGCTGGTGCATCAGTTCCGTCAGGCGTATGAGCTCGACGGCACCGATCTTGGCCAGTTCAGCGGGTCGCCTGAGGATCGCGCAGTGCGTCGTAAGGTGCAGGATCTCGACCGGGTAGCGCTTGGCGAGGCGACACGCCTGTTCGCCACGTCGGGCAACGTTGCAGGTCGGCTTGAACGCTCGACGGGTCTCGTCGCGGAGGTGCTTCCGCACCCGGCGCAGACGCTCGACTACCGCTGTGAAGCCTACGAGGGGTTCGTTCTCTCCGCGAGTCGGCTTGATCGAGCCAAGCGCCTCGATGTCCTTGTCGCGGCCGCTGCTCTCGACGCGAGCCTCGAGATCGTGATCGTGAGCGACGGTCCAGATCGAGAGCGGCTCGAGGCGCTCGCGCACGCGAGCGGTGTCGATGGACGCGTGCGCTTCGAGGGTCGGGTCAGCGCTGACCGTCTTGCCGAGCTGTACGCGCGGTGCGGCTCGGTCTACTACGCGCCGATCGATGAGGACTTCGGGATGGGGCCGTACGAAAGCTTCCTCGCCGAAAAGCC
>JANNQQ010000154.1:0-1673 GCA_031400835.1 Actinomycetes bacterium
ATCGATGCGAGCGCGTAGAAGTTCTGGACGACCTCCGTCATCCGTACACCTCGCCCGGAATCACGTCCCTACCCCTGAAGGGCATCGTCCAGGATGGGCACGAACGATTCGAGGCCGAACGAAGGCGGCCGCACCTCGTAGGGCACGCCGTCCCCAATCTGAACGAAGAACCAGGGGGTCCCTTCGACGCCGAGCTTGGTCGCCTCCGCCGCCATCGCCGCGGCCTCTTGCTTGACTTCCGAGCTCTCGGCGTCCGTCATGAGCTGATCGTGATCAAGGCTGAGAGCGGCTGCGATATCTGCAAGCAGGTCATCGGTGACCCACCCGGCATTCTCGCCACCCTGTCGGGCGTAGAGCTCCTCGGAGAACTGGAAGGCCTTGTTCTGCTTGCCGGCGGCGATAATGTGGAAGAGGGCCTTTTGGGAGTCTTCGCCGATGAACGCGAGCCCTGCGTACCTGATCTTGACCTTCCCTGTAGCGACGT
Organism: Actinomycetes bacterium; assembly: GCA_031400835.1. GTDB lineage: Bacteria > Actinomycetota > Thermoleophilia > Gaiellales > Gaiellaceae > Gaiella. The sequence goes on from JANNQQ010000154.1 coordinate 485, forward strand.
AGGTGCCAACAAGATCCGAGAATCCTTCGTCCTGGAAGCTCTTACAGATCGGGCACTGCGGATCTTCGAACTGAATCAACGTCACCTTCGCCGACTCCTTACCAAGAATCATGCCGGCCTGAGGTATCCCCTCAAGGAAGCTCGAAGCGCTCGCATCAGTTGTTTCACCCGAGTCGCCGCCGCTCAAGACGATCGCGCCCACGACAAGTGCGGCGACAAGCGCCGCAGCCGCAGCGAGCCCGATGAGGAGGTTGCGGTTACGGGGGGCGCCGGTCTTTGGCACGGCGACGGACGACTTCTTCGGTGTCGGAGGCATGGTCGAAGCATGCCCGAAGCCGGGTCGCGGCGGGTTGTGTGCTGTAGTGCATGGCATGCTCGGGTCCGATCGCCAGCGTGCGCTCGTCGAGGCGGGGATCGCGCTCACGTCGGAACTCGATCTCGATGCGATCCTTTCGAAACTGGTACGCACTGCCGCAGACCTCGCCGACGCTCGGTACGCCGCGTTGGGCGTCCTCTCCCGCGACGGGACGTATCTCGAGCGGTTCATTACTCACGGGATGAGCGACGAAGAGCGCGCCGCCATTGGTCCCCTGCCGCGAGGGCGAGGAATTCTTGGCGTGCTCATCACCGATGCCCGCCCGCTCCGCCTCCACGACCTTGCGGCCGACTCAAGGGCAGCGGGGATGCCCGCCGCCCATCCTCCGATGCACTCATTCCTCGGCCTACCGATCCTGCTGCGCGGGGTCGCCTATGGAAACCTCTATCTCACGGAGAAGCGTGGAGGGAGCGACTTCACCGAGGACGACGAAGAGGTGGCGACGCTTCTCGCAGCCCAGGCTGCTGTCGCGATCGACAATGCGCGTCGGGTCGAGCGAGACGCGCTCGCCCGGGTTGTCGCGGCGCAGGAGGTGGAGCGCCGGCGGCTTGCGCGTGAGCTTCACGACGGGACAGGGCAGGCGCTCACCTCAATCCTCCTCGGCTTGAGCGCCGTCGAGCATGCCGAGTCGCTCGACGCGGCTCGTGATGCGGTTGCGCCGCTTCGGGAAGTCGTCGTGGCCACCCTGCAGGACGTTAGGCGGCTGGCGGTGGAGCTTCGGCCGAAGGCACTTGACGACTTCGGGCTGGGTCCCGCGCTCCGCCGGCTCGGTCAGTCGGTGCGCGAGACGTCAGACATCGACGTGCAGGTCGA
>JANNQQ010000155.1:0-9925 GCA_031400835.1 Actinomycetes bacterium
TCCCATGCCGACCGGCGGGCAGCGGGGTCAAAGCCGGTGGTGGGTTCGTCGAGGAACACGAGCTCGGGGTCGCCGACGAGAGCGACTCCGAGATCGAGCCGTCGTTTCTGCCCACCCGAGAGCGTCTTGATTCGGGCATCACGCTTCTCGCTGAGTCCCACCAGCTCGATCACCTCGTCTACATCCCGTGGGGCGCGGTAGTACCCCGCGAACATGGCGTGCGCCTCGCGCACCGTGAGCACAGGGGGGAGGTCAGAGTGCTGGAGTACGACACCGATCTGCTCACGGAACGCGCGTGCAGCGTCGCCGGGGTCGAAGCCGAGCACCTCGATCTCGCCCGCATCACGCGCGCGGTAGCCCTCGAGGATCTCCACGGTTGTCGTCTTGCCCGCTCCATTCGGCCCGAGAAGGCCGAAGACTTCGCCGCGCTTGATCTCCAGGTCGATCCCTTTCACCGCCTCAACGGCGCCGTAGGCCTTCCGGAGCCCCTTAACACTGATCGCGACCGTCACCGCGGCATTCCAAGCTCGATGACCCGCATCCCGCCGACGGGAAAGCCTGGATCGTGACCGGTGAGCTCGAGCGCGATCTCCGAGCAGTCGGGCTGATGGCCGACCGTCGCTACCGGCCCGTCGAGACCAAGGACGAGCTCCTCGAGGCTTTGGAGGTCCGTGCCAGGGGCCAGGCGGGTGTCGACCAGCACAGGGGCGTGGAGCGCCTCCCCGAGGTACCCGGCCGTCTGGCGCGCACGGGTGAGCGGGCTCGTCAGTACGGCAATCGGGATAGGGATTTCGGCCGCGAGAATGAGGGCAAGCTCCTGGGCCTGCTCATGCCCGCGCGTCGTGAGTTCACGCAGTTCGTCCGGCTCCCCAGGAGCGGCCTCGGCGTGCCGACAGAGGTAGACGAGCATCGCGCGCGAGCATAGATGGCAACCTTTGCTTCGCCGCGATGTAACCCCACGGTAAGGAACGTCGAGTACACCTATGGCATGAACGATCGCACCATCGGGCGCGCAGCTTTTCTCGGGACGATTGGGCTCGGTGTGGCCGGGCTGTTCTATGGCCGGTCGGCGACGGGTGCTCTTGGCAAGGTGGTACCCGACAGCGTTCAGGCGATCGTGCCGACGAGCGGGTGGCGGATCTACACGATCGGGAGCGGTCTACCCAAGATCGACCCCGCCACGTACACCCTCCGCATCGATGGGCTGGTCGAGCGTCCGACGACGTACTCACTCGCCGACCTCCGAGCGCTTCCGAATGTGGAGCAGGTCTCGGACTTCCACTGTGTCACCGGATGGTCGGTGGAGGATGTCACGTGGCGCGGGATCCGACTCGAGCGCTTGCTGGCTGAGGCCCGGCTGCGTCCCGGCGCGCGTGCGCTTCGGTTTGTCAGCACGGAGGTCCCGTATGACGACTCGCTGACTCTCGACCAGGCCTTCGAAGCGGACGTGATGCTCGCGCTGGACATGGACGGCTCACCGGTGTCGCGGCCGCACGGAGGCCCGGCTCGGCTAGTCGTGCCGCGGATGTACGGCTACAAGAGCGTCAAGTGGGTCGATCGGATTGAGGTGATTGCCGACGAGGACTACCGCGGTTACTGGGAACAGCGCGGATACGACGTTGACGCCTGGGTGGGTGGATCGAACGGGTTCGCCGCTTGAGCGTTTCTATGGTCGAGCGGTTCGGTCGTACCGAGCGCGCGCTCCATTGGACGCACGCCGTCGGGTTCCTGGCGATGCTCGCCACCGGGCTGATTCTCTACCTCCCGTTCCTGTCGGAGATCGTGGCGCGTCGCAACCTCGTCAAGAACGTGCATCTCTTCAGCGCCGTCGGCTGGGCACTTGTGATCGCTGCGATCTTCGTGCTGGGCGATCGACGTCGACTCAAGGCCGACTGGCGCGAGGTCGAGACGCTCGATCGTGACGACCGTCGGTGGCTCACGGGCAAGCGCGCAGCGCAGGGTCGCTTCAACGCAGGGCAGAAGCTCAACGTGATTCTGACGGTTGCCTTCGCCGTGCTCTTCGTTGTCTCGGGGTTCTTCCTCTGGCTCGGCGAGCGTGACCATCGCTTCATCTTTGACGGAACAGGCACCGTTCACGAGGTGCTGACGCTCATCTCGCTGGCGGTTCTTGTCGGCCATCTGTACCTCGCCCTGATCCACCCGACCACGCGACACGCGTTGCGAGGGATGACGACGGGCGAGGTGCGGGAGGACTGGGCGCGCACACATCACAAGAAGTGGATGGACGACTAGGCGATTGCAGCCGCTATAACCGGTGGATGCCGACTCTTCGATACGTCTTCTGCGACGTCTTCACTGATACCCCGCTCGAGGGGAACCAGCTTGCCGTCTTCACCGACGGGCGCGGCGTCGACGATGCGCTCATGCAGCGGCTTGCGGTCGAGATCGGGTTCTCGGAGACGGTCTTCGTTCTCCCAGCCGAGGCCGACGGGCACGCGCGCATTCGTATCTTCAACCCGAACTACGAGATGCCCTTCGCCGGCCACCCGACGCTGGGTACCGCATTCGTTCTTGCGGCGCCGATGCAGCTTGGGGTCATCAAGCTCGAGACGGGGGTGGGTACCGTGCCCGTCGTCCTCGAGCGCGACCAGTCCGGCCGCATCACGTTCGGGCGGATGCAGCAGCCCGTTCCCAGTGTGACGTCCGTCGCAGATCCCGATCTGGTTCTCGCGGCGGTCGGCGCACAGGCGTCGACAGCCCCGATCGAGCTGTACGACAACGGCACTCGACACGTCATCGTGGTGCTCCCGTCGGTCGCCGAGGTCTCGTCGCTCCGCCCCAACAGTGAGGCCGTTCGGGCGCTTGGGCTAACAGGCGTGAGTTGTGTCGCAGCGTCGGGCGATCGCTGGCGGAGTCGGATGTTCTGGGAGAACGGCGAAGACCCCGCGACCGGTTCGGCAGCCGGGCCGATAGCGTGCCACCTCGCGCGGCATGGGCTTGCCCCGTGGGGTCAGGAGATCGTGATCGAGCAAGGCATCGAGATGGGCCGCCCGTCGCTCCTTCATGCCCGTGTCGAAGGGGGCGATGGGCTGATCGACGCGGTTGAGGTGGGTGGTTCGGCCGTGACCGTCGCCCGAGGTGAGTTCAAGATTTAGCGGCCAGAGGCTCGATGATCGATTCCGGATTCCGCACCGCCGGATGAGCGCCTACCCTGCGGAACCTTTCGGCGCTGCGCGGCGTACAGGGTGTATGCATCCACGTCGCTGGCTTATGCCTCTTGCGCTCGCTGCGGTCATATCGCTGACTGCTGTTGGCAGCGCCAACTCGACCTCGCGTTCCCCGCTCCCCGGTGCCATCGCTCCGGGCGCCGACGTCGCGGCCACCGCCACCGTCCGCTCAACGGGTGGCTCGAGCGTCACGCGGCTCGTCGTTCGCGATCTCAAGACAGGAGCCCTGCGCGTCGTTCGCACCGTTCCGGGAGCATGGGCGCTTCCTCGCCCCGTTCCGGGCGGCGCCCCGGAAGGCCTCTCCTGGGACGGATCGACCGCCGTGTTGCGTTCGCGAACCAGCACAGATCGATTCGCAGTGATCAAGCTGAAGGCGCAGAGCCCACCCCGCATCCTCGAGCTCAGGGCGAGCGGCGCGCTCGAGTACGACGCGCTTTCTCGATCTGGCAGCAAGCTGTACCTCTCGGAGTACGCAGACAAGGAGGCGGAGACGCTCGATCGGATTCGCGTCGTCGACGTCGCCTCGGGCCGGATGCGCGCGAGGGCCGTTGTCGACAAGTCCGGGAGCACGGCGATGGCCGGCGTCCCGGTCATTCGTGTGGTTTCCCGCGACGGCCGCACGACGTACACGCTGTACGAGGGGCCTTCGCACCCGTTCGTCCACCTGCTGATGACCGACAGTGCGATCTCGATCTGCATCGACCTGCCTGCCGTGGGCTCGCCGAGTCGCGCGGGGCGCTGGACATTGCGGCTCGACGATGGAGGTCGGCGGCTCCGCGCCACGAGCTCACGGCTTCGCAAGCAGTTCCTCGTTGACGTGGGGCAGCAACTCGGCACCGTCACGGTGGCCAACCTGCCAGGGTGACGGCCAGCCGAGGGCCGTCTACCATCGAGCAGCACACGTGCGGGATCCGCCAGAGAGCCATGCAAGCGACGCGTTCGTTCGCCGAGCCCGCGATGGCGACCACGACGCATACGCAGAGCTCGTCCGTGCCCATCAGGCGGTTGCGATAAGGGTCGCAGCGTACGTTGGTGATGTCGCGAACGCAGAGGATGTCGTGCAGGAATCCTTCGCGAAGGCCTACGTCGCGCTCCCACGGTTCGATCTCGCTCGGCCCTTCAGGCCATGGTTCCTGACGATCGTCGCAAACGAGGCGCGCACCAGAGGTCGCTCTCAGCTCCGCGCGGACAGTCTCATGGCCAGACTCGCAGGGGTCGTCGAAAACACCACGTCAGAGTCACTTGAGGACACGGTCTTGCAACGCCTCGGCGCGACGCGGCTCCATAGCGCGCTCTCCGAGCTCGGAGAGCAAGACCAGAGTGTGCTCGCACTCCGATTCGTACTTGATCTTGGGGAGGCCGAAACGGCGGCGGTGCTTGGCTGCAGGCGAGGAACGGTGAAGTCGCGAACGTCCCGAGCGCTTGGACGCCTCCGGAGCGCTCTTGAGGAGAGAGACGGATGAACGACCTCGAGCTTCAGCAGGCGTTGCGCGCTCTTGGCGCACGGCTCGATAGTGAGTCGCGGCCCGATCTCGCCCCGGGGGTTCTCGCACGGCTTCCTGAGCTTCGGGTGCGATCGCCGCGCCGCTGGCGGCGCTCCGCCGCGATCGCCTGCGCACTGCTTCTGATCGGCGCCGCAACGGCAGTAGCGGCGTCTGATGCGGTGCGCGACTGGCTCCTTGATAGAGGAGTCGACGCCAAGCCCGTTGCGACGCTCCCCACGACGAGCTCAATCGACTCCCCCGACGATCTCGGCACGGGCCGCCCGGTCTCCGTCTCAGCTGTCGCTTCGGCCCTCGGGAGGCCCATTCCGGCGAGTCCGCAGCTCGGCCCGCCCGCCAGCGTCCGGCTGCGCGCGAGCACGAACGGACCCGCCGTAACCATCGTCTGGGCCTCTCGGCCTGGCCTTCCCGCGGGGCCAGGGGTCCGCGAGGTTGGCGCGATCCTGACGGTGGTTCGGCGAAGTAGCGACAACATGCCCCAGCTGTTTGGGAAGCTCCTCGGCGGCCAGACTACGGTGGAGTTCACTCGGCTCGCAGATGTCGGCGATGCCGTATGGATCGCCGGTGCTCCGCACGCCGTCCGGATGTTTGATGGCGAAGACGTGCGATTCAGGCTCGCCGCAAACGTGCTCGTGTGGTCGGACGCAACCCACGTCTTTCGGTTTGAAACCGCGCTTGATCGGGTGAGGGCGAAGCAGATAGCGACGACGCTTGTCGGTTGACCTTCCCGTGTCGGATGGACGATCCGACACGGGAAGGTCAACGAGCCCGTCAGCCCGCGAAGCCCTGAAGCGTTTCGACGAGCCGATTGAGGTCGGCCTCGGACGGCTCCTCACCATCTGGAGTTACCGTGTTCACGAGTCCTGGCAGCACCTGTGCGAGCACCTGTGACGCCTGGTCGCCATCGACCCCAAGGCGCTCCGCCACCTGAGCGATGTGATCGTCGCCGAGCGCCTCCCGTACCTGGCCGGCGTCGATCGACTGGTTCTCTCCTGTCGAGACCCAGGAGTCGGCCTGCTCGCTGAAACCGCGCGACTTCATTCCGCCGAGAATCTTCTGGAGACCACCGTTCGCAAGCAGCGATGCAAGGAGCGGACCGACGACGGCCATCAGGCTGCCAAGGCCGGCTGCACCGCTCCGCGAACTGCTCTGGCCTCCACCTGCTCCGCCAAGCACTCCACCGAGGATGTCGCCGAGCCCGCCTCCGCCAGAGCTCGAGCCGCCTCCGCCGCCAAGCACGCTGCCGAGGATGTCGCCAAGACCGCCCCCACCGGAGCCCGAGCCGCCTCCGCCAAGGATGCCACCAAGAATGTCCTCAAGGCCGCCTCCACTCTGGCCGCCCTGGCCGCCTTGCGCCCCCTGGAGGCTTCCGATCAGATCGTCAAGTCCGGGCATCTCATCCTCTCGTTCATTGTTGGAGCGTCATCGTGCCGGTTTCCCGCTCGACCGCGCAAGTCGAACTGGCGCCTTCAGACGTCGGGCTCGGGCTCCCAGGCGATCGCCGTTATCTCCGGGAGCTCGATGTCGAGCGCCCGCCAGAAGACACCGCCGTTCCGCGACACGTGAATCCTCGACTCCGACGCGAACACGACGTCATCGGGGTTGTCCTGCGAAATGTCGGCATCGACTCCCCGAGGGAGACCTGACCCGACCTCACGCCACGTCGAGCCGACATCATCAGAGATGATCAAAGGAGGCCTGCGCGCGACGACGGCCACGATGCGCGACCCGCAGCGCGCCGACGCGATGAGAAGTGGCAGCCGCACTCCCGCGTCGCCGGGCATTGGCGCCTCAGCTTCCTCTCCGAGAGATGCAACGGCGCCGTCGTCGAGATCGACCCTCACCACGCCTATCGCCGTCGCGACCCTGACCTGCATCAGCGGGCGATTATGGTGGAGACGAACCTGCTTGCGGCGAGACCCGCGGTGTGGGCATCGTCCCCTGCGAGACGGGCAACGGCATAGGCCATGAGGAACGAGTCGCCGGCGCCGGTTGGGTCGACCGGGCCGTTCACGGGAACTGCTGCAACGCGCGTTGACTCCTCACCGGAGAGGATCACGGCTCCCTGGGAGCCAAGCGTCAGCACCACTTCCGGGACTCCGAGCGCGCGTAGCGAAGTCTCGTCCGTGCCGCCGCAGAGCTGCTCGGCCTCCTCGTCGTTGAGCTTGAGCACCGTGATGTGCTCCAGCAGCGCGCGGTCGATGTTTCCATCGGCCTCGAGCGGCCCAGGTGCGCCGTACCGGACGAGCCCCTGTGCGTCGATCGCGAGCCGTGAGCCGTGAGCTGCCAGCGCGGACAGAGTTGCTCGTGAGAAGTCCTCGCGCGTCAACGCGCCGACAAGGATCCACTCGGCCTCACCCATAGCGTTCCGAACCCACCCGGCGATGTCATCCGTCGTCCACGGATCACCCAACTCGTCGAGCCTCATGATCCTGCGGTCGCCCTCGTAGTGGAAGGAGAATCGTGTCGTGCGTTCGGCGGCACGCCAGATGACGGGGAAGCCGAGCCGCTCCAGCTGCGGGACAATGATCCCGCCATCCTCCTCCGTCGAACGGCACACGAGGACAACGTCGGCGTGGGGGTTCAGGGTGTGGAGCGCATGGGCGCAGTACCAGACGGCCCCACCGGGTCGTGGTGGTGCGCCAGCGACGCGATCGACTGCGAGGTTCCCGATCAGCATCGCGCGCGGCATCAGGCGGCCGGACGACCCGCGCCGTGTGCGCTTCGAGAGGCAACGACCGCCAGGAGGGCGAGCACGAACGACACGGCAAAGCTCGGGAGGGTCGCTCCGATGCTCCATCCCGGAGGGTCGAGTCTGGACACCTGGTCGATCCACCACGCGGGGCCTGTCGGCGAAAGCCACTGGTACACGCCGAATCCGGCGACCCAGGCCAGTATCGGCCCTACACGAACGAGGCCCGCCTCAGGGCTGCTCCGATCGTCGTATCGCCGGCCCGATGCGAGCCAGTCCGCAAGGAGCACCGCAAAGAGCGGCACGAAGAACGAGCCCAGGAGGAACAGGAACGACTGGTACGACCCCAGCTCGATCGTGAGCGCCCCAACCGTTCCCGCGAGGGTGGTGACGATCACGAGCGCACGCTGCGAAACCTGCGGCAGAAGGTTCTGAAGGGAGACCGCTCCCGAATACGCGTTCGCGAACGCCTCGTCGGACTCCGCGATCGTAAGCGCAAGAAGCGCGAGGATCGCAGCGCCACCGCCGGCAGCAACGGCCGCTGGCAACCCTGCCGCATCGGTGATGCCCTGGGTGAAGAAGAGCGCCGCGCCGAGTGACAGGAGGAGGACGTCGGGCACGAAGTATCCGACGCCCGCACCCCAGAATGCTGCCCGTGGCGTGCGCGCAAACCGTGTGTAGTCAGGCGCGAGAGGCACCCACGAGACCGTTACCGCAACCACGATGTCGATGCCGACCCACAGCGAGAGACCACCCTCGCCCGGCGCGCCCCAGGCGTCCCCGAGCCCGCCTCCGCGAAGGCCCCACCAGGCGAGGTAGCCAACGGCGAGCGGCAGCGCCCACACGGTGACACGACGCAAGATGCGTCGGGAGACTCCGACCGGCCCCATGAGCCCGAGGGTGAGTGCCACGGCCCCAAAGACAAGTGTCCACGCCCAACGTGCCTCGAACCCGAGCAGCTCGTCCGAGAGAGCCGCAGCCGCCGTGGCAATCACGATCAGCTCGAAGATTGTCCAACCAACGCACTGGACGACGTTGATCACGGTCGGAAGCTTGGAGCCGTGCGCGCCAAGCGGGACGCGCATCAGGGCCATGCCCGGTACTCCGGCCTGGGCGCCGATCATCCCTGCCGTGCCGACCATCGCATTTCCGATCACGCATCCGACGACGATCGCGATGAGCGCCTGCGGCAGCGAGAGCGCCGGTACGAGGATCGCCCCGGCGACGATCACGAGAAGCGAGACCCCAAGATTGCCCCACAGGAGGCCGAGGTCGAAGGCGGAGAGCGTACGGAGGCGGTCGGGGACGGGCTCGATGCCCCACGTGGTTGACTCGTCCCTCACGATCGGATGAGGGTAGCGTCGGCCTCACCGATCGAGTGGTCTCCTGGAGAGATGTCCTACGAAGACAACAGCTTGCGAAGGACGTACGGGAGGATCCCACCGTGTCGCAGATACTCGCGCTCCCGTGGGGTATCGAGCCTCACCGTGGCGCGGAACTCCTTCCCGTCGGCGCTCACCGTGACCTCGGTAGCCTCGCCGTTGTCGACGCCGTTGATCGAGAACTCCTCACGCCCGGTGAGGCCAAGCGTCTCGCGGCTTTCGCCTGGAAGAAACTGGAGCGGAAGAATCCCCATCATCAGCAGGTTCGAACGGTGGATCTTCTCGTAGCTCTGGGCGATCGCAGCGCGGACACCCAGCAGGTTTGGCCCCTTCGCCGCCCAGTCGCGCGACGAGCCCGAGCCGTACTCCTTTCCTGCGAGGATGATGGTAGGAACTCCCTCGGAGAGGTACCGCTCGGCGGCAGCGAAGACCGTCATCTCCTCGCCGCCAGGCAGGTGTGCGGTCCACGTCCCCTCCGAGCCCGGGACGAGCTGATTGCGCAGCCGGACGTTCGCGAACGTCCCGCGCACCATCACCTCGTGGTTTCCACGCCGCGAGCCGTACGAGTTGAAGTCGGCATGCTCGATGCCGTGATCGACGAGATACTCCCCGGCTGGTGACTCGATCTTGATCGAGCCGGCTGGCGAGATATGGTCGGTCGTCACCGAGTCACCGATCGAGACGAGGCAGCGGGCCCCACTGATGTCGCTGATCGACCCGGCGGAGGCCGTCATTCCCTCGAAGTACGGTGGGCGGCGGACGTAGGTGGAGTCCGGCTCCCACTCGAACAGCTCGCCGGTCGGTACGGGCAGCTCGCGCCAGGCGTCCTCACCTTCGTAGACATTCGCGTAGGTCGCGAGGAACATGTCGCGCCCGATCGCGGCGGCGATCGTCTCTTGCACCTCCGAGGGAGAGGGCCAGATATCCGCCAAGAAGACCGGCTCCCCGCTCGGGTCATGGCCGAGCGGCTCGGTCGTGATGTCGATGTCCATACGCCCGGCCAGGGCGTAAGCAACAACGAGCGGGGGTGAGGCGAGATAGTTCGCCTTGACCTCAGGATGGATGCGGGCCTCGAAGTTTCTGTTGCCGGAGAGAACGGCGCAGGCGACGAGATCGCCTTCGGCGACCGCCTCGGAGACCTCGACCGGCAGCGGCCCGGAG
>JANNQQ010000156.1:0-17176 GCA_031400835.1 Actinomycetes bacterium
CGGGCGCTCGGCGGTGCCGGACTGGCGGCAGGAGGCGGGCGCGGTCGTCGTCCTGTACGGAGGCCCTGCCGGACTCTCGACAGCGAAGTCGAAGCTTCTCCACCAGCACAAGACCGGGGTCAAGGGAAAGGCGCAGAATCACGATTGGTTCGGAGCGGCGCTCTCGGCGGGTGACTTCGACGGCGACGGTCGTGACGACCTTGCCGTGGGTGTTCCCGGCGAGAACGTCACCGGCGCCGTGCAAGTCTTCTACGGGAGCGCCGGTGGGGTCTCCGACCGGGATCAGCTTTGGTTCCAGGACAGCTCGGGCGTCGACGACGACAGCGAGCGCGGCGACGGCTTCGGCTCGTCCCTCGCGGCCGGCAACTTCGGGTACTCGAGCCGCGAGGACGACCTTGCGATCGGCATCCCGGGGGAGGACATCGGGTCGCGCAGCGATACCGGTGCCGTGCAGATCCTCTATGGCCAGCCGACGAAGGGGCTAGACGCCACGGGAGTCCCGGACCTCTTCCTCCACCAAGAGGTGGCGGGCGTCGACGACGTGGCGGAAGCGGGCGAGATGTTTGGCTGGTCCCTCGCCGCGGGCGACTTCGGCCGCTCTGCTCAGCTCGACCTCGCTGTCGGCGTTCCTGCGGAGACGGTGTCAAAGCCACGGCAAGGCGCGGTTCACGTGCTCTACGGAGGTTCCTTCGGGATCTCCGCGGACGCCGACGAGCTCTGGTCCGCGGGCGTGGCCGGACTAAAGGGGACGCCCCAGACGGGCGCCGAGTTCGGCCGCTCGCTCGCCTCCGCCGACCTCAACGGGTTCTCGCAGGCCGACCTCGCGGTGGGCGTCCCGTTCGCCAGCGGTCCGGGAGCCGGTGCCGGCGCGGTGCACGTCGTCCACGGCGGGCCGGGAGGCCTGACGACAACCGGATCGGTCGCGATCCCCTCACAACTCTGGACGCGCGGCGCGCTCGGCGCAGTCGGGGCGTCGGGGGACGCGTTCGGGTTCGCACTCGCTGCAGGCCAGTTCGGCAAGGGGCCGGAAGCGGATCTCGCCGTCAGCGCTCCCGGCGCCGATCGGTTGCCGGACACGAACACGGGCGACGTTCATGCCGTCTACGGAGGCCCGACGGGTGTCTCGGCAGCCGGGGCACAGCTCTGGAATCAGGACAGCCCGGGTATCGAGGACGGAGTCGAGCCGAGCGACTGGTTCGGGGGAACCCCTGTCTCCGTGCGCGGTCGCCGCTGATCGATTCGGCTACCCGGCGGCGGCGAACCGACGGCGGCCTCGCTCGCGAGCCGCTGCGGCGTCCGCCTCACGGTCGCGGGGCTCGGCCGACGTCACGAGCGACTGCAGGAGCCGCGTCGTGATCTCGGCGACCTCGTCGACCGCGCGGGCAAACGCAGCCTCATTGGCCTTTGAAGGCCTCGTCGAGCCACTCACCTTGCGGACGTACTGCACCGCGGCAGCGCGGATCTCGTCCTCAGTGGCGGGCGGCTCGTAGTTGTGAAGCGTCTTGATATTTCGACACATGGCGGGAACGCTACCCGACCGCCGACCGGAGGATGAACTCTGTTCGGGAGATGGCTACGTGCCGGAGAGCACGGTCAGGCCGGGGACGCGGTCGAAGCTCCGTGCGTCGTCCGTCGCGAGGTCGAGGCCGTGCGCCAATGCTGTCGCGGCGATCCAGAGATCATGAGCGCCAATCGTCTCCCCTTTCGCGACAAGTCCCGCCCACACCCTCGAGTGGACGCGTGCAACCGGCTCGGTGATCGGAATCGGTTCGAAGGCTGAGAGGAGATGCTCGACGAAGCTCTCTCGCTTGACCCGTGTCGCACCCCTAGCGCGATGGACTCCGCGCAGCAGCTCGCTGACGGTGATCACGCTGATCGCCCGGTCACGCTCGCCGACGAGTCGTTCGAGTCGCTCTCCGCCTCGCTCGCGGTCGATCAGCAGCGTGGTGTCGATCAGGACGGACGCCACGGATCAGGTTCGACAATGCGGTCGAGGTCAGCCACAGCCTCGCGAACGTCGCCCGCAAATCGAGCGTCGACCCGCGGACCGTCAGCGAAGTGCGCCCTGAAGCGCGCCGCGGAGACGAAGCGGACGCGAGGAGGTGAAATGACGGCGACGGTTGCGCCGCTCCGCGTGATCTCGATCTCCTCTCCCGAGGCAACACGATTGAGGACATCGGAGAAGTTCCGTGCGGCAGTAGTGGCGCTGAGTCGGATCATCTTCCTATCGTATCTGATTAATCGGACCAGTCTCCTTGCTGAGCTCGCGACGGGTCGAGCGCAGGTCGGCCTCCGCAAGCCCCGTCAACTCTCGCCGGAGCTGCTTCAGCTCGTCGCGTAGCTTCGCGGCGTACTCGAAGCGGAGCTCCTCCGCGGCCGCAAACATCTCCTCTTCGAGGGTGATGATGAGCTTCTCGATCTCGTCCTGCGTCATCCCCTCGACCTCTTGCTTGCCCTTTCGGCGACGGCCGGGGACCGTTGGGGAGTCGAGCATCAGGAGCTGCGCGATGTCGGAGACACCTTTGACGATCGAGGTTGGGACGATCCCGTGCTCCTCGTTGTAGGCGAGCTGGATGACACGACGCCGCGAGGTCTCATCCATCGCCCCCTGGATCGCTTCGGTGACCTTGTCGGCGTACAGGAGCACGCGCCCGTTCGCGTTACGCGCCGCGCGGCCAATGGTCTGGACAAGGGCGGTCTTGCCGCGGAGGAAGCCTTCCTTGTCGGCGTCGAGCACCACCACCAGCGACACCTCGGGGAGATCCAGCCCCTCGCGCAGGAGGTTGACGCCCACAAGAACGTCGTAGTCGCCGAGGCGAAGCTCGCGGATGATCTGGATCCGCTCGAGCGTGTCGATCTCGGAGTGGAGATAGCGCGCCTTCACACCGGCTTCGATGAGATAGTCGGTGAGATCCTCTGACATCTTCTTCGTCAGCGTGGTTACCAGCACCCGCTCTCCGACCTCCTCGCGACGCCTGATCTCGCCGAGGAGATCGTCGATCTGGTTGCGCGTCGCGCGCAGCTCGACCTCGGGATCGATGATCCCGGTCGGTCGAATCAGCTGCTCGGCCACCACGGGTGACTGGCGAAGCTCGTACGCTCCGGGCGTGGCCGAGACGAACACCATCTGCCCGACCTTGCTGAGAAACTCGTCGAAGCGAAGCGGTCGGTTGTCGAGCGCGCACGGGAGACGGAACCCGTAGTCGATGAGCGTCTGCTTGCGCGAGCGGTCGCCCTCGTACATCCCTCCGATCTGCGGCACCGTCTGGTGCGACTCGTCGATGAAGCAGACGAAGTCATCGGGGAAGTAGTCGATCAGCGTAAAGGGGTGCGTCCCTGGTTCACGTCCCTCAAGCACGCGCGAGTAGTTCTCGATGCCTGAGCAGAAGCCGAGCTCGCGCATCATCTCCATGTCGTACTCCGTGCGCTGGCGGATGCGGTGGGCTTCGAGCATGCGGCCCGATTCCTCAAACGACTTCACCTGCGTCTCAAGCTCGGCACGGATCTCGGCGATTGCCCGCTCCACCGTGGGTTTCGAGGTGACGTACTCGGTTGCTGGCCAGATGGCGATGTTGTCGAGCTTTGCGAAGACCTCGCCTGAGAGTGGGTTGAAATGCGAGATCTGCTCGACGTCATCGCCGAAGAACGAGATGCGGTACGCGGTCTCGCTGTTTGCAGGCTGTACCTCAAGCACATCACCCTTGACGCGAAAGCGCCCGCGTGCCAACACGGTGTCGTTGCGGACGTACGCGCTCTCAATCAACTTGCGCAGCACCGCATCCCGGTCCTGCACCTCCCCCACCTCGAGGTACAGCAGTCGATCGCGCCACTCTTCCGGCGACCCGAGACCGTAGATACACGACACCGAGGCGACGACGATCACGTCTCGCCGGGTGAGCAGCGAGCTCGTCGCCCCAAGCCGGAGCCGCGCGATGTCATCGTTCTGCGACGAGTCCTTTTCGATGTAGAGATCGGCCTGCGGAACGTACGCTTCGGGCTGGTAGTAGTCGTAGTACGAGACGAAGTACTCGACCGCGTTCTCAGGGAAGAACTCGCGAAACTCGTTGCAGAGTTGGGCGGCGAGCGTCTTGTTGTGCGCGATCACGAGCGCGGGACGCTGCAGCTCCTCGATGACCCAGGCCATCGTCGCCGTCTTCCCTGTAGCGGTTGCACCTAGCAGCGTCTGCGCGCGGTTTCCGGCCCGCAGTGATGCGGCGAGCTCGGCAATGGCACGAGGCTGATCGCCAAGAGGCCGGTAGTCGGCGGTGACGCGAAGCGGAGGCACGAGCATTGAGACTACCAGCGAACATGCGTTCTGCTTGACGTCCGCAAGTACCATGCCTTCGTGGATCGGCGGGTCACACGTGGGCGGTTCGTCCGCGGCGTGGCGACCGCACTCGCAGCTCTAGGTTTTTCGGACACCGCGACCTCAGCGAGGTTACGGGCTCCACATGCGTCACGGCTGGCGGTTCGCGGTAGCGGTCGTCCCTACCGTGGTGACAGGAAGCTGTTCGCAACCATCTCTCCCGGTGTCGCAGCGCGCGATCGCGCGATCATCTCGTTTCGGCTTGACCGAGCGGCCGACGTCACGCTGTCAGCGATGAACACGGGGCAGCGCAGCCATTCAACGGCCTGGGAGGAGACAAAGAGACTCGGGCCAGGAGATCACATGCTGGAATGGCGACCCGACGAGACTACAGACGTGGGCTCCTACGTTATGCGGCTCGACCTTCGAGCCGATGGAAAGCGCAGGACGTACGGAGCTCTGCGCCCCTCGACGCCTGACCGAGCGGTCGCACCGGTGGTTCACGTCCTTGGCGTCGAGGCGATCTTTGGGCGACCATCATTCATTCCGTTCGAGCAGATGCCGCTCACCATCCTGGCCGACACGCCGTCACTGAAGCTGACGTTCCTACGGTGCGGCCATGAGCCAGTGCGAACGGGACGAAACGACGAGATGACAGGCCTCGAGATGGCCGCACCCGTCTCACTTGACTGGACGGGGAAGAGGTCGGCACCCGCGACGGTACGCGTGCAGCCGGGAGACTGGCCACCCGGGGTCTATGCAGCCCGCCTCGAGACTCCCGACGGTCGCATTGGGTTCGCCCCGTTCATCCTGCGAGCGGCTGCCCCTGGGGCAATCCGCCAGGCGGTGGTTGTTCCGACGAACACCTGGCAGGCGTACAACTTCTACGACCGTGACGGTGACGGGTGGGGTGACACCTGGTATGCGGGTGGGAGCCCTCCCGTCGCGCTCGACCGTCCGTACCTCGACCGTGGGGTTCCGGCTCGATATCGCCGCTACGACCTTCCCTTCCTCCACTGGCTTTCCCGGAACGGTCTCGAACCCGACTTTCTCACCGAAGACGACATCGACTCGCTGGACGGCGACCAGCTGCGAGCCCGTTACGACCTCGTCGTGTATCCAGGACACAGCGAATACGTCACCGAGCGCTCATACGACGCGCTCGAGCGGTATCGCGATCTCGGCGGCCGACTGATCTTCCTCTCGGCCAACAACGTGTTCTGGAAGGTAACCCGCGAGGGAGCGTCGATCCGTCGTGTCAAGAAGTGGCGCGAGTTGCGACGCCCCGAGGCTGCGCTCCTCGGAACTCAATACCGCGCGAACGACGACGGCTCGTTCCAACGTCCGTTCATCGTGCGTGGAGCCGACCGAGTCCCGTGGCTCTTCGAGGGCACTGATCTCACCAACGGCTCGCTCCTCGGCGAGGAGATCGGCGGCTTCGGGATCGAGATCGACCAGGCGACGTCGGCTTCGTCTCCTGGAACCGTCATCGTGGCCGAGATTCCGGAGCTCTATGGCCCTGGTACGACCGCCCAGATGACGTACTACGAGACGGCCGCCGGGGCGCGGGTCTTCTCGGCGGGAGCTCTCGACTTCAGCGGAGCCGTGCTCGTACCGCCGATCGACCGGATGCTGCTCAACCTGTGGCGGCACATGGCCGAGCGGACATCCGGCTAAACGTCATCAGGCGAGGCGCGGCCTCATCATCAAGCCTCTAGGTAAGCCTGTCCGGGTACGCGGATGCGTAGACCTCACGGAGTCGTGCGACGTTCTCGACGTAGGCGCGTGTCTCGGGGAAAGCGATGCCTTTCCCTTCCGACCGCCAGCGATCGACGTTGCCCTGACCGGCGTGGTAAGCGGCCAACGCAACGCGAACATCGCCGTCGTAGCGCTGGAGCAAGTTGCGTAGGTACCAGGATCCGTAGCGCAGGTTGAGCTCGGGGTCGTACAGGTCGGAGACGACAAAGTGATCTCCTCCAGTTCGAATCGCGATGCCCTTTGCGGTCTCCGGGAGAAGCTGCATGAGTCCTACCGCTCCGGCACTCGACACCGCTTCGGCGTCGAACCTGCTCTCCGTATAGACGACAGCGGCAACGAGAGCAGGGTCGAGATCGTAGGTGCGTGCATGGGCAGTGATCAGCTGCTCGTAGCGCAGGGGATAGCGCGCCCGGGCGTACCAGTCCGGCTCCGTGGAGGTGACCCACCAGCCGGCGAGCCCAGCGAGCGCTGCGAGGAATGCGACGACACCCAACGTCCGCATGGGTAGAGATTAGCCAGCGGGCGCGCAGGGCTAGCTACACGGCGTCGTCTCGATTGGTCCGTTTGGGCCACTCTTGTAGTAGTCGACAAGATCCAGTCGCGACCGGAGACAGTACGCCGAGCTGGTTGCCGAAAGAACAGTGAGGCCTGGTGCAAGGCCGTTGTCGAACGCTAGAAGCGTTGTCCTGGTCATTCCGGCGAAGCTGCCGGTTTCGTCCTGATAGGCAGCGACGGCCGGCATCGCCGCCCGTAGGTTCGCCTGCGCCGAGCTCTCAAGAGCGCGGTTCTTGAAACCAACAAGAGCTCCCACCGCGATCGCTACGAGAACCGCCATGATGGCAACCACAAGCAGGAGCTCGATGAGAGTGAATCCATCCGCGGACAGACTGCGCCGGGCGCGGATGGAGAGGTGGAATGGTTGACGGAGACGAGACATGGCGGGGCGTCGTTGCCATGCTCGTATCGCCCGCTGTGGGTGGTGTCGAAACCCCCAAATAGGGGGAGTCAGGAGTGGATTGCGTTCAGGTCGGCGAGAAACGCCGCGGCCCACGCATCGAGATCCTCGAACGTCCCGGTGTTCACGAAGTGATAGTCGGCTCGCGCTACCTTGTCGCGCTCCGGGAGCAGCCTCTCATCTCGACGATCGAGCGGTAAGCGGCGGCGTTGCTCGCGGAGTTGGCGCGGCGCGGTGACGACAAGTACGCGATCGAACCGCTCCTCCGCTCCGATCTCGTAGAGAAGCGGTACCTCGGTGACACAGACCAGTGGAGGGTCGTCGAGCTCGCCGAGTTGCTCACGCCAGGCAAGGTACTCCCGGGAAACGAGCGGGTGAAGGAGATGCTCCAGCCAGTCAAGGAGCTCACGGTCGCCGAAGACACGCTCGGCGATCTTCGCCCGATCGGGACGACCGCTGACACCGAGTACGTCTCTCCCCATACGCTCCACGATGGCATCGCGGACACCGTCGTCGCTCGCGAGGAGATGGTGAACGATCTCGTCGCTCGAGACGGTCGCCGCTCCGTGCGCGCGCAGCGCAGAGAGCACCGTCGACTTGCCCGCGCCAATTCCTCCGGTGATCGCGAGTGCGAGCGGTTTCTTAGCTGGCTTGGTCAGCGTCGGCTGCAGGCTCGACGTCATCCGCGTCGACCTCTGCCAACAGGTCAGCGGTAGGAGACTCGGTCTCGGGCTCGGGCTCAACCTCGGTGTCAGGCTCTGCCTCGATCTCGATCTCGGTCTCAGCAGTCGCAGCCTCTTCTTCGACCACTGGCTCAGCCTCGATCTCGATGACCTCAGCGGCTACAGCGCCTTCGACCCCGTCGTCTTCGACCTCAGGCTCAGCAGCGTCAGGTTCAGGCGCCTCGACGTCCGCTTCGGACGTACTCTCGCTGACGCCGACTGCCTCAGCAGAATCGGCCTCGCCGGCTTCGAGCTCAGTCTCGTCGGACCCGCCGGCAGGAGCGGCAGGGAACGCCTCCTCCGAGAGCCGAAGGTTCGGTGTCGCAAAGACCGACTCCCCACCATCGGCGCGCGGAACGGATGTCATCCCCTCTTCGACCCGCTTGAGCGAGAGGGAGAGGCGACGGCGCTCGCCGTCGATCTCAAGAACGAGCACGTTGACCGGATCGCCCTGCGAGACAACCTCACGGGGGTTCTCGACGTGATGGCTGGCGAGCTCCGAGATGTGAACGAGCCCCTCGACTCCCGGAAGGATCTCGACGAAAGCGCCGAAGGTGACGACCTTCGTCACGCGGCCCTCGACGACGTCGTTCTCTCCGTAGTGGTCGAGCACCTGCTGCCATGGATCGGCCTGGGTCTGCTTGAGCCCGAGTGAGATCCGCTGGCGCTCGCGATCGATATCGAGCACCTTGACCTGCACGGTCTTGCCGATCTCAAGGATCTCGGACGGGTGGTTGACGTGCGACCAGGAGAGCTCGGAGATGTGAATCAGACCATCCATGCCCTCAAGGTCGACGAACGCACCGAAGTCGACGATGTTCGAGATTGTGCCCTCGACGACGTCGCCCGGGTTGAGCCGGTCGAGGATCGCCTGGCGCATCTCCTTGCGCTCGTCCTCAAGGACGGCGCGGCGCGAAAGCACGACGTTGTTGCGGGAGCGGTTGAGCTCGATGACCTTGCAGCGCAGCTCCTTGGACATGAACTCGTCGAGATCCTGCACGCGGCGGATGTCGACGAGCGACGCCGGCAGAAAGCCTCGCACCCCGAGGTCGAGAATGAGGCCGCCCTTGACGACCTCGATCACGCGGCCGTTAACGGCCTCCCCACTCTCCGCCGCGGTCTCGATCGCCTTCCAGGCGAGCTCGAACCGAGCGCGCTTCTTGGAGAGGATGAGCCGACCCTCGGCGTCCTCTTTCGTCATGACGAGCGCGTCGATCTCCTCGCCGACAGAAACCTCATCGGCCGGATTGACATTGCGTCGGATCGAAAGCTCGGAGACCGGGATGACCCCCTCCGACTTGTAGCCGATATCGACGAGCACTTCGTCCTTGTCGACGCGGACGACCGTGCCGTGCACGACCTCGCCCTCGTTGATGGTGGGGAAGGTGCTGTCGTAGTCGGGGACAAGGTCCCCGTCGGGGCCGATCGTCCAGACGCCAGCCTCAGGGCTGGTGGGTTTCTCAAGGGTCTCGTAGGTCATTGGATCGCGGAGTATAGCGGGGGATTCGCTTCGCGAATCCCCACGAAACCCCGTACGAGACGAGACATGCACGGGAGGCTGCTGGCCGGGGTCGCTACCCCGGCCAGCAGGCTCTGGTTGTCAGTTGACGCGGGTGATGCGATTCTGCGGACCGGGTGCCACCGGGGAGTTTTCCCCGATGTACCGACCAGCTGCGTCAAGATCGATCTCACCGCCTAGCGCGTCCGTGCACGCATTGAAGGTGGTGAAGCCGTCTCCGCCGGAGGCGAGGAAGCTATTCATCGTCACCCGGTAGCCCGTGCCGGACCCCAACGTGACGCCATTCAGCTGAATCGTGCTCGGGTCGATCTTTGAGCCAACCGCTGCGGCGCCGTCCCAGGTGTACGAGAACCCGTTCGACACCTGGAGGAACCGCGTACCACCGGGCGTCGGGTTGTCGAACTGCTGCTCGAGGAGCGCGTCGATCTGAGCTCCGGTGCAGGTCTTCACGACGAGTGAGTTCCCGAACGGCTGGACGTTGAACAGCTCCCCGTACGTCACCTCGCCGGGCTGCTCGCCTCCGCTGATCTGGTTGTAGACGAGGTCTACGCGAAGTCCGCCGGGGTTCATGAACGCAATGACCGAGCTCCCGAAGTCACTCGGCGCCGTCGCCGCGAGCTGGGAGTCGGCTACCACATCACCCATCGCGGACTCTCCGGCTGCCGAAGCCGTCCTGGTGATATCCGCCGTGATCGAGCCGATGACACGATTCGCAATCGGTGCGGAGATCGTCACGTACTTCGTGACGAGAGTCGTCAGCGCCGGATCGGGAGCAACGTCCTGCGTCACGATCCGGTTGAGCGCGGTCGCCGAAGTGACATTCCGCGTAGCCGAGTCGATCAAGAGGTCGATATCAGTCACAACCCGCCCAAACGACGAGGCACTTGTCACAAGGCGGTTGTCGATCGTGCACACGTACGGCCGATGCGTGTGGCCGCTCACGACGACGTCGACTTCGTCATTGAGCCCGTTGACGATGTCGACGATCGCGCCTGTGAAGTTGTCGCAGCGATTGATGTCTTCGAACCCGGCTGCAAACGGGGCGTTCTGTTGACCACCTTCGTGGATCAGAACGACGAAGGTGTGGAGGTTCTTCTTCTTGGTCAGCTGGTCGACGAGGCTGTTGACCGTTTCGACCTCATCGCGAAACTCAAGCCCAGCAACACCGGACGGCGTGACAATCGAGGGTGTTCCCTCAAGCGTCAATCCGATGAACACGATCGGCAAGCCGGCGACCTTGCGGACCTCGTACTGCGGCAGGAGCGTCTTGTTCTTGCCGGCGAAGTACACGTTCGCAGCCAGGTAGTGGAAGAGGGCACCCGCGAACGGATCGCCGTCCTGGCATCCGTCGACCGGATGACAGCCACCGAATTGCATACGCAGAAGCTCCGCCGAGCCCTCGTCAAACTCATGGTTGCCAACCCCTGAAACGTCGAGACCAATGAGGTTCATTGCCTCGATCGCGGGCTCGTCATGGAAGAGCGCGGACGAGAGCGGCGAGGCGCCGATCAGGTCGCCGGCACCCACCGTGAGCGTGTTCGTATTGGCCGTGCGAAGCGTCTTGACGTGTGTGGCGAGAAACTCTGCCCCACCAGCCGGCACGGTCTGCGTCGGGCTAATCCGAATCGTGCCCGGCGTGGTTCGCTGCAGGTGGCCGTGAAAATCGTTGAACGCCAGAAGCTGTACCGGAACCTGCTTTGGCTTGGCGAAAGCGCTCGGCACAACAAGTGCCGCGGCGGCAACCGCGAGTCCCAGCACCGTAACGCGGGTGCGAAAGCCCATCCTGTTCCCTCCCCTTGGGTCGTGCCCGGCGTGTCTGATCCGGGCGATGCCGGGACGCTACTGCACGAGGGCGAAGTGCGCTCCGACTTCTCCATCTCGTCGCCGGTTTGGCACCCGGTGGATACCGCGGGTACCCACCCCCGATCAACCCTTCGCGTCGCCCCAGGTATCCCCCACGCCGATATCGACGGCAAGCGGTGGCTCAAGCGGATAGGCGCCCACCATCTCCTCGCGCACGAGATCCCGCACCGCAGTCGTCTCAACCTCGGGCACCTCGAGCAGAAGCTCGTCGTGGATCTGCAGTACGAGCCGTGAGGCCCGGCCCTCGCGCAGCAATCGCTCTCGGATCCTGACCATTGCGATCTTGATCACGTCGGCCGCCGTCCCCTGCATCACCGTGTTGACTGCCAGGCGCTCGCCCAAGGATCGGGTCTGCCGATTCGAGGCCCGGAGCTCGGGAATTGGGCGGCGGCGACCGAGAAGCGTCGTGACGTAGCCATCGGCAGCGGCCTGTGCAACCGTGCGCCCGATGAACTCCTGCACCCGTGGGAACCGGGCGAGGTACGTGTCGATGTAGCGCTGAGCATCGTCCTTTGGGATGTCGAGATTCTCGGAAAGGCCGAAGGCAGAGATGCCGTAGATGATCCCGAAGTTCACCATCTTCGCGATGTCGCGCTCCGAACGCGTGAGGGTCGAGCGCTCTTTGCCGAGCACCTCGGCCGCGGTGGCGGCATGGATGTCCTCACCGCGCGCGAAGGCCTCGCGCAGGACGGGCTCGCCTGACACGTGCGCGAGGATCCGCAGCTCGACCTGGCTGTAATCGGCGGTCAGAAGCCGCGTCCCCTCCGCCGCGATGAATGCAGAGCGGATCTGAGCGCCGAGCTGAGTGCGAATAGGGATCGACTGCAAGTTGGGATTCGTGGTCGAGAGGCGTCCCGTTGCGGCGACCGCCTGGTTGAACGTGGTGTGCAGCCGGCCGTCCTTCCCGAGAAGGGCCGGCAGCGGAAGGAGGTACGTGTTGAGGAGCTTCGTCAGCTCGCGCCACTCCTCAACGAGCTCGACGATTGGGTGCTTGTCGCGGAGATCACGGAGCACGCGAGCATCGGTCGAGTAGCCCGTCTTACCCTTTCGACCAGGCTGCAATTCGAGCTTCTCGAACAGGATCCTCGCGAGCTGTTGCGGCGACCCGAGCTGGAACTCCTCACCTGCTGCCTCAAGCGCCAGAGCCTCAAGCTCTTCAACCCGGTCAGTGAGCCGGGCGGTGATCTCACCCATCCGATACGTATCGATGCAGATCCCATGGTCCTCCATCTCTCCGAGAACCACAGTGAGCGGCAGCTCGATCTCGTCATACAGCCTCTCCGCGCCCCGCTCGCGGACCTTCTCGCGAAGGATCGGTGCCAGCCGACGCGTCGCTTCGGCAGCACGGACAAGCTGCGCCGTCGTCTCCTCGGACGGCGGTGAGGGCACAAGCTCGAGACCGTGCTCAACCGCGAGGTCGTCGAGTGCGTAACCCGACCTACCTGGATCAACGAGATACGCAGCGAGAAGCGTGTCGTCCGCCGGTACAGCGCCAAGTCGAAGGCTCTTCGCGTTGTGTGCGACGACTCTTGACGGATCGACGATGCGTCGGAGGTCATCGAGGCTCGCCTCCGAGACAACGACGCCGCGTGGCCCGGCGAGTGCGACGCGGCCATCGGCGACCGCGATCCCGATCTCGCCTGCGGTGGCTTCAAGAGCTCCCTCGTGCCAACGCACGCTCAGCGAATCGGCGTCCGGCGGTTCCGCTGCAGGCAGGGCCTCGTCGAGGGTGTCGACGCGCCCGAGAAGCGAGCGAAACTCAAAACGGCGGAAGATGTCCTTCATCGTCGAACGATCGGGAGCACCCGAAACGAGCTCGCCTGGGTCGACGTCCAAGGCCAGATCGCGGCGCATCGTGGCCAGCACCTTCGACATCCGCGCCTGCTCGGCGTACTCGACAACGCTCTTGGAGCGCGCCGGCGAGAGCTCCCCGGCATGCTCTATGACCGAGTCGAGCGAGCCGTATTGGGAGATCAGCTGGCCTGCAGTCTTGTCGCCGATTCCGGGAATCCCCGGGATGTTGTCTGAGGTATCGCCCTTCAGCCCCATGAAGTCGGGGATCTGATCAGGGCGCACGCCGTAGCGCGCGAACACGCGCTCAGGCGTGTAGACCTGAACGTCCGCAACCCCTCGGGGGGTCATCATCAAGCTGACGTTGTCGCTACAGAGTTGGAAGGCATCGCGGTCGGTCGAGACAACGCACGTCTTGATTCCGGCTGCATCGGCCGCGGTCGCGAGCGTGGCGATGACATCGTCAGCCTCCCACCCCTCGAACTCGAGGTTCTTGTAGCCAAACGCCTCAACGATGGGACGGAAGTGCGGGAACTGCTCTCGGAGCAGCTCAGGCATCGGTTTGCGTCCCTGCTTGTACACGACGTCACCCGCCTCGGCGATTTCCGCGCGATGAACCGGCCGGGTGTCCCACGCGACCGCAACCCCGCGCGGCGCGTAGTCGGAGAGCAGCTTGAAGAGCATGTTCGCGAAGCCGAGAAGCGCATTCGTCGGCTGCCCATCGGTCGTCTGTAGCTCCTCTGGGAGCGCGAAGAACGCTCTGTACGCGAGGTTGTTGCCATCCACGAGAAACAGCTCGGCGCCCTTCACAGGTCCGTCATCGAGCACGAGCTCGTCCCCAGTGAGCGTCTTTGGTGCCACGTTGCGCGAGTCTACGGGCATGCTCTACACAAGGCTGAGAGTGCCAGTACCGTCCAGTTGCCATGCCCTCCCCTGGAGTCCGACCCTTCACCGACGCCGATCTCGATGAGGCCGCCCATCTGCTGGCGGCTCGGCACGCGAGACATCGAGCAGACTTCCCCGCACTCGACCCCGCGTACGAGCGCGCCGAGGCGACGCGCCTTGAGATCGCCGCGCTGTGGGAGCAGGACGGTGCCAGCGGCGGGGTAGCCGTACGGGACGGACGCCTGTCGGCGTTTATCGTGGGGATTCGCAAGGATGACGCGGTCTGGGGTCCGAACGTCTGGATCGAAGCGGCAGGCCACGCCGTCGGTGCGGTCGAGGACGTGCGCGACCTCTATGCCTGCCTGGCCGAGCAATGGGTGGCAGCAGGTCGGACAGGTCACACCGTGGTGGTGCCTTCAACCGAGGTCGAGCTTGTGGACGCCTGGTTCCGTTTGGGGTTTGGCCACCAGCACGTGCATGCAATCCGTCACGCGCCAGGCCCCGGCACGCTCTCACCCCTGCCGGCCGGCGTTGTCGTGCGACCGGCCAGGCCTACCGACATTGCCGTCCTTGCGGCACTCGAAATTGCACTGCCTGCCCACCAACAGCTCTCACCGGTGTTCTCCCGCGTCGCGCCGCCGACCGTCGCCGAGGCACGCACCGAGTGGGAGGAGGACTGGGGTACCCGCGACCTCAGCCCTTTCGTGGCCGAGCTTGACGGGCTCGTGGTGGGATCGGCCATCGCATGCGCGATCGAGGTGTCGTCGATGCACCAAGGGATCGCACGTCCCCCTGGTGCTGGGTTCCTTGGGTTCGCCGCAGTCGCAGAGGAGGCCCGGGGTCGTGGGATCGGACGCGCGCTTGGCGAGGCAGTTCTTCTCTGGGCACGCGACGCGGGTCAGGCGACTGTTGTCACGGACTGGCGGATGACCAACCTGCAATCGTCTCGCACTTGGCCGCGGCTCGGGTTTGTCCCGACGTTCTTCCGGCTGCACCGGACGATCGCGTAGGCAGGAGGTCTGATGCGTGTCCCTGTCCTCGCCGGCTCGCGTGTCGTCGTCGCGACCTTGCCGTCTCAGACGCAGCTTCTCGTTCCCCCGCCACCAGTTGACGCGCTCCGGGACATCGGCTCGGCGGTTGCCGAGGCAATGCGCTACCCCCTCTCCGGGCCTCCGCTTCGCCACCTGGTGCGCGCGGGTGGACGGGTCACGGTGATCGTCGAGCCGCCACTGCTCCCGCTCCCTGGCTCCGTCAATGACCCACGTCGGGATGCGTTGGCACGTGTCCTCGACGAGCTTCGAGAGGCCGGAATCCCAGCGGAACGCCAGACCGTCCTTGTCGCAGGCGGACTCGAGCGCCGGGCGGGGCGTGAGCAGCTCAACTGGTTGCTGCGGCCCGGCCAGGCCCGTGATTTCCGCGGCACGCTCATCGTGCACGACTGTGAGGCGGACAATCTCGTGCGGCTGGCTGTCGACACTGAGGTCGCGATCATGGTGAACCCTGCAGTCGTTGAGACCGACCTCGTCGTCATCGTTACCGCGGCTGAGACCGTGCTTCACGGGGGGGCGGCCGCGCTGGTCGGCGCGTGTTCGGCAGGAGCTCTGCGCGCAGCAGGAGCAGATTCACTGCTTGAGCCGCGAACGTCGAGCGGGTGGTCGCTTGCCTGCGCCATCGAGACCGCCGTCGGTCGGCGCGTTCCGGTGCTGGGGGTTTCGGTGCTGCTCGACCTGCCGCAAGCAAAGGGTCACTACGACGGGTACCCGTGGGACCCCGAGGCGCGGACAACGCTGGAAGGCTCGTCACTGCGGCGACTTCTGAACGCCGCGCCAGAGGCCGTGCGCCGCGCAGTCCTCCAAAGAGGTGCACGAGATCTCTCGTCCGTGGCGGTCCTGGCAGGGCCTCCATCGGTGGCACACGCCGAAGCGCTACTTCGTGGGATCTCGTTGCGCGCAGCGATCCTTGACGCGCCGCTCGACACGATCATCGTGCCGGTCCCCTGGAAGGACGCCCATCATCCGCGTGAGGCGCCGAATCCCGTTACCGCGGCCGCGGTCGGGCTCGGGCTGGCTTTACGCCTGTGGCGCGATCAACCCCCGCTCGTGGCCGGTGGAACTGTCGTCCTCATCCACCCGTTCTCTCGCACCATCGGTCACGGTCCTCAGGCCCCCTACCGAGCGCTCCTCGCAGCGCTCCGCGACGGCCCTTCGGGCGCGCGCATCCGGGAGGCCGAGGCGGTGGCCGGTCGCGACGGTCGTGCCGTTGCCGCCTACCGCGCTGGACGGGCGCCGCACCCGCGTCTGCCTTTCGCCGATTGGGACGCATGTGCTCCCGCGCTCAAGCTCGCGGGCCGGGTCATCGTGGCGGGCTGTCGCGATGCGGGTGCCGCTCGTTCGCTCGGGTTCGTTCCCAGCCACAACCTCACCACGGCAATCGAGATGGCCCTCGGTGTCTCCGATGGAGGTCGGATCGGAGCGTTGCTTGCACCGCCGTACGTGCCTCTTGTGCCTGCGCCTGTCTAGTCCAACCCGAGATAGGCCTTCTGCACCCGCTCGTTCGTCTTGAGCTCGGCAGCAGGGCCTTCGAGCGTGATCTGCCCGGTCTCCATGACGTAGGCGCGGTTTGCGACGTCGAGTGCCATAAGGGCGTTCTGCTCGACGAGCAGCACAGGCGTGCCCTGACTGTTGATCTCGATGACGATCTCGAAGATCTTCTCGACGAAGATCGGCGCGAGCCCCATTGACGGCTCATCGAGCAGGAGGAGCTTGGGCCGGGCCATGAGCGCGCGTCCGATCGCGCACATCTGCTGCTCACCGCCCGACATGGTTCCTGCCTTCTGCGTGCGTCGTTCATGCAGGCGCGGGAACAGCTCAAAGACGCGCTCCATGTCTCCGACGAAGTTCTCCTTGTCGGTGCGTTGGAAGGCGCCCATCTCGAGGTTCTCGATCACCGTCATGCGGGGGAAGAGGCGTCTTCCCTCCGGGCTCTGCGCGATGCCGTTCTTGACGATCGCGTGCGGGGCTTTCGTTGTGATGTCCTCCCCGTCGAACCGGATCGTTCCCTGCCGCGGCCGGTTGAGGCCGTTGATCGCGCGCAGCGTCGTCGACTTGCCTGCGCCGTTTGCACCGATAAGGGTCACGATCTCGCCCTCCCCGACGCGGAGGGAGACGCCCTTGAGCGCATGGATGGCACCGTAGTAGACGTGGAGATCTTCGAGGGTAAGGATGTCGCCCATCACGCCGCCGCCCCTTTCCCCAGGTACGCCTCGATCACACGCTCGTTCGTCTGGATGTCGGCTGGTGATCCCTCGGCGATCTTGGCACCGTACTCGAGCACGGTGATCCGCTCGGAGACGCCCATCACGACCTTCATGTCGTGCT
>JANNQQ010000157.1:0-4964 GCA_031400835.1 Actinomycetes bacterium
ACATGAGCCTCGCCATGCGTACTGGTGTCGGCTATCTGGCCCTCGGGCAGATGCTCTTCATGAACGTCGTCACCGACATCTCAAGCCAGATCGGCATACCCATCGAGGAGATAGTCTCTCCAGACATCCCACTTCTCGGGGCTCGAGCGGATCCCGTGGATCAGGACCAGCAGCCCCTTGTATCTCAGGTTCGTGATGACCGCCGGACGGCCCGGGATGAGAGAGCTCCCGGCCGAGGTCGTGGTCACTCGGGGTTTGGCCTGCTGGTCGAGCACGTTGTCGTAGTACACGAGCGTCGCCGTCGCGGTTATCGGGCCGGAGCACCGTGCGAGCTCATCCTCTCTTCCCGTCGACGAGAACCACCCCTGGTCGTCGACCGTGAGCCCGACGGGGTACGTGCACCCCGAGACCTTGACGCCGAGAGCGGCGCCTTGGGTCGCCCCGAAAGGCAAGGTCGCCGATTGATTTGAGGGGTCCGAAAGCACGAGCTGGCCGCTCAGGACCGGCTTGACGCTGACGTTGATCTGCGCCGTCGCGACCCGCCCCGCCGAGTCTTTGACCTCCGCCCCCAGAATGTGCGGTATCAGCCCGCCACGAAACGCCTCCCAGGTCGCCGTGCACGGGGACGCGATGCACGTCTTGAGCGTGGTTCCGTCGAGGATCAGGCGCACGCTCGTAACCGTTGCCCCTCCACTGGTCGAGGCAAGTGCGGTCACAGTGACGACGCCGGCCACGTCCCCGGGCGCGGGCGACGCGAATACCGCGGAGGGTCCGATGTTCTGCGTTCCGAACGAGGTGGCCGCTCCGATCGTGTCGCCCACCTCGGGCGCCACCGACCGGTTGCGCCACTGGAGCGCCGCACCGTTATCGAGACAGGCGTCGTCGATGTAGTTTGGGAGCGGCTGACCCGAGCCGATGTAGTACCAGACGTCGCCGTAGTACCCCGCCACGTAGCGGTCCGCCGGAGTGAACGGAATGAAGAGGATCGTGTACGTCGGCGGGTACGGGCATTCCTGGCCGCCCACGCTTCCCGAGCTCGACTCGCGGAAGGGGACGCCGTAGTCCGACGCCGCCAGGTAGAGATCGGCTCCAAAGTAGAAGTCGAAGGTCCGAGCCACCGAGCCTGTGAAGAGGAACGACTGGGTGAAGTAGCTCTGACCGTTGACGTACCGGACGACCATCGTCATCCGGATCCCCGTGGTGCCGGCATCGACGACGACCGTCACCGTGAAGGGATTGCCCGCGGACCCGTCACCCGTGACGGCGCTCTCAGATACGAGGGTCCAGGGCGTGTAAGGACTGAGATTCTGGGTGGCGGTTCCCTGATCGTGGTCGGTGAAGCGCGGAGCGTAGAGGACGCCGCCGGTCCTGAGGAAGGCACCCATGTCGGCCAGGCCCGAAGAACTCGTGGGAAAGATCTGACCACCGCCGGGGACTGCCGAATTGAAGATCTGAAACGCCGTGTCCGCTCCCACGTTGATCTTGAGGGGATTGCCGAGAATCGTCTTGAAAGGAACAGTCACCGCTGGTCGCGTGGGGGGATCCCCTTTCCCCTGCGCCAAGGAGAGGCCAGAGATCGAAAGGCTGAGAAGGATGGGAGACAGCTTCATGATCCCTCCGATCTCGAGACGTTGCCGCGGTGCCTGGCTCGGAGCTGCCCCTCCGAGCCGCACTCCCCCTAGACTAATCAGCCTTCCCGATCACCCTGGTCTGACCGGGAGTCTTCGTCGTGTTCTGGACGATCTCCTCGATGGGAATGCCGATCTGGCTGGAGATGTCGGTGACGACGTTCATGAAGAGCATCTGCCCGAGGGCCAGATAGCCGACACCGGGACGCATGGCGAGGCTCAAGTTCTCGGGTGTCGCGTTGGCGTTATTCGGGTCGACCGTGATGTACCAGAGATTCTCCTCCGTGAAGGCGCCCGCATTCAGGCGGTTCACTTCCTTCACGATCGGCGTGAGCCGTACCAGGACCTTCTTCTGATCCCTCGGGTCCTGCCGGATGGTCGTCTTGACCTGGAGGAAATAGTCGAAGGGCGGCTTCTTTCCGGCCGAAGCGTACTTCTTGTACTCGGTATTGAGGATGCCTGAGTCTTTCGCGGAGATCTTGATGTCGAAGCCCCGATCGACGAGCACCGAGGTAATGACACCGAACGCCTTATCCTGCGTGAGCTTCGGGCTCCGGATCTCGAAGTTGTCGACGGAGACCGTGGTGTACGGAATGGTGTGACAGCCAGAGCAGGCAAGCCACCCCAGCAGCAGCGCTACCGAGCCGATGCGTTTCATCTCATCCCCTCCTCTTGATTGCTTCAGATCCCAGCCCATGGATCGCGGGTCGGCACGACAACCGGCCTCGATTGATCGCCGGAGCCCTCAGTACGCCTGGCGCCCCGACAAGAGCCTCTCGTTGTGCCCCTTCGCCGCCAGGTACGCGATCACCCCACAGACGGGGAGGCACACGATCAGCCCGAGCCCCGCCGTGAAGATCGCGATGACGAGGGTGACGACGAACATGATCACGCCCCCCTTCACGCTGGAGTAGAGGAGCCCCAGCGGGCCGAGGAAGAGCGCCAGGAGGACAGCGAGCCCCACGCTCTTCGTCGGGACGACGACGAGGTGCTGCGGCGCGGCAGCCTGGGACGGCGGGAGCGGAGGCGTTCGTTGATCCGACATGGTGACTCCTGGGTGAAGGCAGGGCGCAGCGTTCGTTGGAGGTGATCAGGGCCGCTCTGAAGTCGACCTGCTCGCAGGCAACGCGAGCCGGTTTGAAGTTCTATGGAAGATGTAGTCGCCGACAGACCGGCAGGTAACGGGTCGAAGCCCGGTGTTCCCTATCGGTGGAGCCGTGGGGAGCCCGGCCCCCTTGTTACCCGACAGGCACCCGGGCCCTATTCAAGAGTGGTATGAGGTGCTCTCTCGTGGCGAAGACCGGGGCAGGCCCAGCTCTCGATCCACACGCGGAGAGTGCTGGCTTGGCTGCCCTTGACGGAGAAGGCGCCAGTCGATCACCATCCAGGATCACGCGAGCCAGCCTGAAGGACACTCACGCCAGGGGTCCTTCTCTTTCCAGCGAAGAATGACCGCCCCACCGGACGTGCCGAGTCATCAGCATCTTTCTGAGTGGCTCTTCCTTCGAACCGCACTCTGGTCCCTAGCCGATCGGAGCCTCGCTTTGCAGGCGGTTCAACAGTTCCTGACTACCAGCGACCCCAGCTCAGCTCACGGCCCCGCGGTCTCGCCCGACCGCGTCGACCCCGTCATCAAGGATCTCGATGCCTTCTGCGCTGGCCGCTCCGTCGGCCGACAGCGATGCCGGCCCGAGCCCGCGGCGGATCTGCCGGAACGGCAACGCGCCCACGTCTGGCTCGCCGAGAACCACTCGTTGACCCTGCGTCTCGTCGCACGAGGCGTCTTTCGCCAGTTCCGCGACAGGGGCTCGGACCTCGGCTCCCTTCATCCCGACGACTGTGTCAATACCTTCCTGTTCGCGACAACAGATGGACTGGCCACGGTTCTAGAGAGCTACGACCCCCTAGCCGCACCCCTCCTGCAATTCGTCGCGTTCTGCTTCAAGCGAGCCTCTCGCAGGCAGATTCTCCGCGACCCTTCGATCGTCGAGATCGTCGACTTCGAAACTGAGCGGCGGCTCTTTCCGGACCCGTCCCCCTCCCAAGAAGCCCGCGCGGCACAACGTCAGCTCGCACGACTCGTCTGGCAAGAGGTCGAGCACCTCCCCGGGGAGATGCAACGCGTCTTTAACCTCTTCTACGCCGATGAACGCTCCTCCGGGGAGATCGCCCATGAGATCGGGAAGAGCTCAGACGCTGTAAAGATGCTCCTCCACCGGGCACGCACGGCCGTCCGTACCAGACTCAAAGACAGAGGCCTCCTGTGAAGAAAGATACCCTCAGCCAATTGTTCGGGCCCGATCTCGCCCCAGGCGACCCGGCAGGCCGCGACCAGGACAGATCCTGCGTCACGCCGTATGACGCCGTGCTGTACGCAGCCGGGCAGCTCTCCGCGCTTGACAGCGATGCCGTCGAGCTCCATACGCGTTCGTGCAGGTCGTGCGCATCCTTCATCGCAGGCGTCGTGTCTGGCCGCTACGAGCTCGCGTGCGAGGAGCGCTTGCGCTCCTGGCTTGCGACGCAGGCCCGACAGCAGGACTCGGCGCCTCACTCTCGGCCCAACAGGGGTCGCGACGTCGCCGTGAGCGGCCTCTACGTGCCCCTGGCGGTCACGGGCGACTTCACGGCCGCGATTACTGGTCAGGCGTTCGAGGCGCCCCAGTCCTTCGAGGGCAGCACCCCCGATGGAAACCTTCGCTGGCGCCTTATCGATGAGGGCGCCCAGATTGTGGCGACCTTCGAGACCGGCCTGGCCGACTTCATCGACTCCTCGGCCTTTCAGCTGCGATGCGGCTCTTTTACCAGGCGCCTGACCTTCATGCGTTGCGCCGGCAGGATCCTGTCGACCATCGTAATACCCAAGGAGGCCCTCATGGCGTCCGTGGATCTCTCATACCTTGGCCTCGAGCTTTCAGTGCCGTAGGCCCGCCTCACTATCTGCGGGAGTTCACGAGCCTTCCGCTTCGTTTGTTCCTCTTCGATCGTCGCAGCGCGTCAGGGTCGAGTCGCGATGCTGCGCGCCGCGATTGCGATGCCGTGCTCTCGAGGGCCTCCAGCCTCCGAAGCGCGTCTGCGCGCTCGCGCTCGTAGTATGGCTGCCCCTCGTAGTGGAGAAGGGCGGCACGATAGCACTCGACCGCCAGTCCCCGACTACTCGCGTCGCCCTCCAATGCTTCGGCGCCCGCGGGAAAGTGACCACGGACGCTCGTCAGAAGTGAGCCAGGTGAAACCGGTGATGAGCGGGTCAGGGAGACGGGCGTGGGGTTCCGTGTTGGTGCTGGTAGGGGCTGGGACCTTGTGTTGGGGCTCTGGTGCTCTGGTCGCGCAGAGCGCGAG
>JANNQQ010000158.1:0-13960 GCA_031400835.1 Actinomycetes bacterium
ACCGACGCGGCCCCGCTCGAGGCCGTCATCGCTTGTGTTGATTCGTCACAAGCGTTGTTTGGCGCGGCAGGTGCGCATGGCGTTCGTACTTTGCATGTTTTCCAGGATGATCTAGTGTCGGTCTCTGCGCCCTTAGCCGTCGCGCGAGCCGTAGTCGCAGCCTGCGAGGAGATTGGGGCGACGGTCATCGTCGGGCCCGGAACCGAGTCGGGCAACGAGATACTTGCGCACGTCGCAGCGATCCTCGACGTGCCGTTCGCTGCCAACTGCATCGTGGGAACGTTGGGCGCTGAGGGCGTCGACGTCACCCGGGTGCGGTGGGGAGGCAGCCTGCTCGAGGAGGCCCGCATCCATGGGTCGCCGGTCGTTCTGAGCGTTCAGCCGCACGCGGTTGCGGTGCAGGTTCCCGGTGACGGGATCGCCACCGTGGCTCCGCTCGCCGTCGAGCTCTCCGATGCCGATCGCGCGCTGCGGGTAAGCGGGCGGGTCGAGGCAGGCGGCGGGGGGCTTTCGCTTACCGACGCGAAGGTGGTCGTGACTGGCGGGCGCGGCGTTGGCTCCGCCGAAGGGTTCGCGCCGGTCGAGGAGCTCGCCGCTCTGCTCGGTGGCGCCGTTGGCTGCTCGCGCGCGGTGACGATCTCGGGCTGGCGACCACACACCGACCAGGTCGGTCAGACGGGGACGAAGGTTGCGCCCGATCTCTACATCGCCTGCGGCGTGAGCGGAGCAACCCAGCACATGGCGGGGTGCAAAGGGGCGAAGAAGATTCTCGCGGTGAACACCGATCGGGAGGCGTCGATTCTCGCAAGTGCGGACTACGCCGTGATCGGAGACCTCCACGAGGTGTTGCCTGCGATCTCGGCTGAGCTACGGCGGGTACGCGGCGCGTGACCGTACTCTCTGGCGCTCTGCTCCTCTGCGCAATCGCTGTGGCCGGCGGGGCATTCGCGCGGCGAGCGCTCCTTCTCGTCGCCATCGTCCGCATGGGGAAGCCGAGCGATCGCTCGGGCGATACTGCGTTGCGGGTGCGCAACGAAGCGGTTGTCGTCCTCGGCCAGCGGAAGCTTCTTCAACGGCTGGTTCCGGGGCTTGTCCACGCCTTCATCTTCTGGGGGTTTGTCGTGTTGTTTCCGACAATCCTGATGGCGATGCTTGGAGCGGTCGATCGCGACTGGAGCATCCCGTGGCTCGGTGGGCAGGGCTGGTTCGCACTCATGGTCGACGTCTTCGCAACGCTCGTCCTGGTCGGAGTGCTTTCGGCGCTGTGGATCCGCAAGGTGCAGCGCCCAGAGCGGTTCAAAGGTAGCCACCTCGGCGAGGCCGACCTTATTCTCGCGATGATCGCTGGGATCGTCACGACGCTCCTGCTCTGGCATGCGTCGCGGATTGCGCTCGGTCTCAACGAGTGGTCGGCGGGGTGGTCTCCGATCTCGAATAGCCTCTCGAACCTCTTCGGCACCGGTGATGCGACCCAGGTGCTTGAACGAGGATTCGTCTGGGCGCACATCCTCATCGTCCTCGGGTTTCTGGCCTATCTCCCGCACTCGAAGCATCTCCACATCGCCACCGCAGGAATCAACGTGTGGTTCGGCCGGACGAGGGCGCCGGGACGACTTGAGCCGTTGCGGTTTGATGCAGAGGACGAGACCGAGCTTCGCTTCGGTTCGGCGACCGTCGCGGACATGACCTGGAAGCAGATGATCGACACGATGTCCTGCACCGAGTGCGGACGGTGCCAGGACGTCTGTCCTGCCTACGCGACCGGCAAAGAGCTCTCGCCAAAACTGTTGATCATGGGCCTTCGCGACCAGCTCTTCGCTGAGGGTCCCAAGGTGCTTGCAGGGAGCCGTGGCGGCGAGGCGTTTGAGCCGACAGCACTCGTTGGCAGCGCGGTCTCGGCTGATGTCGTCTGGGACTGTGTCACGTGTGGCGCGTGCGTGCAGGAGTGCCCGGTTGCCATCGAACACGTTGATCACATAGTCGATTTGCGCCGGCAGCTCGTCATGGTTGAGGCCAGCCCGCCCACCGAAGCCGGCACGATGCTGCGTGATCTCGAGCGCACCTCGAATCCCTGGGGGAAGGCACAGACTGAGCGGGCGGACTGGGCAGAAGGGCTCGACGTCCGAATCTTGCAGCCCGGTGAGCCTGCACCCGAGGTGTTGTACTGGGTTGGCTGCGCCGCCTCGTTCGATGAGCGTGCCCGCGAGACTGCGCGATCGACTGCCAAGCTTCTCGCTGCGGCCGACGTCGACTTTGCAATCCTCGGTCCACGCGAATGCTGCACCGGTGACCCGGCGAGACGGATGGGCGACGAGTACACGTACCAGTCGTACGCGCAGCAGAACATCGAGACGCTTGATGGCGCGGGCGTGACGAAGATCGTTGCAAGCTGCCCGCATTGCTTCAACACGCTCTCGAACGAGTACCCCGACTTCGGCGGCACGTACGAGGTCGTCCATCACACGGAGCTCCTTGCCGAACTTCTCGAAGATGGCAGGCTTGAGCCAGTCGCGGGTACCGAGGAGATCACCTACCACGACTCGTGCTACCTGGCTCGGCACAACGATGTCATCGCTGCTCCGCGCGCTCTCGTATCGCGTGTCGGTCGGCCACTTGAGATGGCGCGTAGCGGTAAACGTGGCTTCTGTTGTGGTGCGGGTGGTGCGCACATGTGGATGGAGGAGCGCGGCTCGGCCATCAACGAAGAGCGTGCACGCGAGGCGGTTGGCACTGGCGCTTCAACTCTCGCCGTCGCTTGCCCTTTCTGCACCGTCATGCTTGATGACGGAATCCGTCAAATCGGCGGAGAGATGCGCGTCGCCGACGTCGCCACGTTGCTCGCCGAGGCGCTCGTGCAACCTCCCGCAACCGAGGAGAGGGAATGATGGTTGCGGGAGGTTGCACGACGATGCTTGCTGCTCGTCGGTCGTTGGTGGTGGTTTGGCCGGCCGCCGTCTGCGGCCGACCAGATCCTGAAGAGATCGGAGAATCCACGTGACGGAACTTGCCAACAGCCTCGCTCGACTTGGAACCGAGACCGCCTTCGAGCTCCTCGGTCGGGCGAAGGCACTCGAAGCCCAGGGTCGACACATCATCCATCTCCAGATTGGCGAGCCAGACTTCGATACGCCCGAGCACGTCGTCGAGGCGGCGGCCAAGGCCCTGCGCGACGGGCAGACGCATTACTGTCCGGCGCCTGGCATCCCGCAGCTCCGAGAGGCGGCCGCGTCGTATCTCTCACGCTCACGCGGGGTGGCAATCGACCCGGCGAACGTCCTCGTCACACCGGGCGCGAAGCCGTTCCTCTTCTTCGGCGTTCTTGCGACCTGCAACCCTGGTGACGAGGTCATTTACCCGAACCCAGGGTTCCCGATCTACGAATCCGTGATCCGGTGGGCAGGGGCGACAGCCGTGCCGCTCCCTCTCACCGAAGAGCGAGGATTCGCGTTCACTGCCGAGGACGTAGCGTCGCGACTCACACCGCAGACGAAGCTTGTGATCCTCAATTCGCCGGCAAATCCAACCGGGGGCGTCGTACCGGCAGAGGTCATCGACGAGCTCGCAGACGTGCTCGCCGATCACGACTGCTGGATCCTCTCGGACGAGGTCTACTCCGAGATGGCCTACGAGGGCACTCACCGCTCACTTGCGAGCCATGAGGCGCTCCGTGAGCGCGTCATCCTTCTCGATGGGTTCTCAAAGACGTTTGCAATGACGGGCTGGCGTCTGGGGTATGCCGCGGTACCGACGGCGCTCGTCGAGCCACTAACGAGGCTCTTCATCAACTGCCATTCGTGCACCGCTCCTGCGACGCAGCTGGCCGGCGTCGCTGCGCTCGAAGGCCCGTGGGACGCGGTTTACGCGATGCTCGCCGAGTTTCAGGTGCGTCGTCGGCTCGTGGTCGACGGGCTGAACGCGCTGCCGGGTGTGACCTGTGTCGAGCCTGCAGGCGCCTTCTACGCATTCCCGAACATCACCAGAACCGGCCTACTGGCTCGCGAGCTTCAGGACCGACTGCTCGACGAGACAGGGGTCGCGATGCTGGCGGGAACCGCCTTTGGTGAGTACGGCGAGGGATACATGCGGGTCTCGTATGCGAACTCACGGGAGAACCTCAGCGCTGCGCTTGCGAAGGTCGGCGAGTTCCTCGAGCGGAACCAGTAGATGCCGCCGCGCATCGTTGTGACGCGCTGGGTACCCGGCCCCGCGCTCGACCGACTCGCAGCGGCGGGCGAGATGTGGCTCAACCCCGACGACCGTGCGCTCTCCCGCGAGGAGCTCCACGTCGCCATCGCCGGCGCGGACGCCGTCGTCGCGATGCTGCACGACCGCGTTGACGAGGGCTTTCTTGAGGCAGCAGGCCCACAACTCCGCGTCGTCGCAAACGTCGCGGTCGGGTACGACAACGCCGACGTTCCCACGTGCACCGCGCGCGGCGTTCGCTTCACAAACACCCCTGGCGTTCTTACCGAAGCGACTGCGGACATCGCCTTCGCTCTGATCCTCATGGCGACCCGCCGTCTGGCGGAGGGCGAACGTCTGATTCGGTCTCAGGCGCCTTGGAATTGGAACCCAAGGTTCATGCTGGGGAGCGGGATTCAGGGAAAGACGCTTGGCGTCGTCGGGCTCGGCCAGATTGGCACAGCCACCGCGCGCCGTGGGAGGGCCTTTGGCATGAACGTTGTCTACGCGGGCCGCCGCCGCGCCGATCCGGAACTCGAGCGCGAGCTTGAGGCGCACTTTTTGGACCTCGATGAGCTCTTTGCGACGGCGGATGTCGTCTCGCTTCACTGCCCGCTCACGGATCACACCCGCCACCTCGTTACTGCCGAGCGTCTGGGCGCGATGAAGCCGACCGCGTATCTCATCAACACCACGCGTGGCCCGGTGATCGACGAGGCGGCGCTGGCCGCGGCGCTCCGCGAGGGTGTCATCGCGGGCGCCGGACTCGACGTCTTCGAAAACGAGCCCGAGGTTCATCCTGGCCTGCTTGGTCTCGACAACGTCGTGATGGTGCCGCACGTCGGTTCGGCCACACGTGAGACCCGTGAAGCCATGGCAACGCTTGCGGCCGAGAACGCCATCGCAGTCCTCGAAGGCCGCGAGCCGCCCACACCCGTCAACGACCTCTGAGTCGCCGCCACAAGCGACGGGCCGAAAGGCCACAAGTGGCGCTGAGACACAAACTTCGACCGGGCGATAGTGTCGGGCAATGGGTTTTCGCGCAATCGATCCGGAGCGACTTGAGTGGATCACCCGGCCGCATGAGCCTGGTGATCCTGCGCGGCACGTTGCCGAGCTGAGCGACGTTGCCGAGTTCGCGCACACCCGCGCGAACGTTTGGCGCTACGAGCCGGGCGCGATGGGGCGCCGTCATAGGCATCCGTTTCAGGAAGAGACATTTGTCGTCCTGCGCGGCACCCTTTCGATGTACCTCGGTGAGCCCCCCGTACGTCAGGACATGCAAACCGGTGGGTTCATCCACGTCGATCCGGGCACAGCGCTGCAAACGGTGAATCACGGCGAGGAGGATCTCGTCGTGTACGTGTACGGCATGCCGCCCGAGCACGAGACCGCAGAGCTGCTCGACTCGGCCGTGTAGCTACCAGCCGAGCAACGCGACGCCCCCGACAACAAGTGCTGCGCCGACGAGGCGGACTGGTGTCACGCGTTCGCCAAGAACCCGTGCTGCGAGCGCGGTCGTGAGAATGATGCTCGTTTCGCGCACCGCGGCGACCGCTGCTGCGGGTGCTCGCTCAAGCGCAGCGAGCACCAGCACGTACGCAAGGAATGACCCAGCTCCAGCGAGGATCATCGTGCCGCTCATCGCGCGTCGTAGGCTTGCGACTCCATCATCCCGTGAGCCGACGAACGTGAGATACGCAGCCGACGCCGGAGTCATCGCGACGACGAGGTAGGCGATGGGGTCGGCGTGCATGACGCCGTGGGAATCGACCAGCGTGTAGATCGCGATGACAGCCGCGATGGCGAACCCGAACACGACACCGCGCGCATGTCCGTCTCTACGAACACCTCGCACCAGCAGCACCCCGGCCGCGATCAGAACGACGCCTGAGACCTGCGTCGCCGAGGTCGCATTCCCGACAATGGCGACGCCAGCAAGCAACACGATGACGGGCGCCACACCGCGCGCG
This sequence comes from Actinomycetes bacterium, assembly GCA_031400835.1. Lineage (GTDB taxonomy): Bacteria > Actinomycetota > Thermoleophilia > Gaiellales > Gaiellaceae > Gaiella. Next base: position 6,156 of record JANNQQ010000158.1, read on the forward strand.
ATCGGGTAGACAACCGACAGCTCGGAGTGGCGGTAGGCCGCCGCCAGCGCCGCGAAGTAGATGAGCTGGAGTGCGCTTGACGCAGCGATGAAGGGAATGGCCTCCGCGTCGATATCCCAGGTGAGCACGGCAATCGGCGCAAAGCACAGAACGCCGGTTGCCATCGCAATCGCCGTCGCAGCCTCCGGATCAGGTTGACGGGCGAGAATCAGATTCCAACCCGCGTGGACGATCGCGGCGGCCACTGCGAGGGCGAGCGCGACCGGAGGCACCACGTGAGACTACGCTGCTCAATCGATGGCCCGCGCCAGAGCTCTTGTGTTCGACTTCAACGGAACGTTGTCGCACGACGAGCCGGTGTTGTGTTCGATCTACCAGGAGCTCTTCGCCGAAAGCGGACGGCCGCTGTCCGAGGCCGAGTACTACGAACACCTCTGCGGGCTCTCCGAGGAGGCGATCATCGCGGGCTGGCTCAAGGTTGTTGGCGCGGAGCTCGAGAGCCTCGTGGCCGAGCGCATTCGGCGCTACCTCGATCGTGCCGCTGACGGTTCGACGATCACTGAATCAGCGCGGGAAGCAGTGCGGTATGCGGCGCAGCGCGGTCAGGTCGCTGTTTGCTCCGGTGCGTTTCGGGAGGAGATCCTGCCCGTCCTTGATGGTGCTGGCATCGCGCGTGAGATCTCCTTCGTGGTGACCGCCGACGACGTCGAACACGGCAAGCCAGCTCCCGACGGCTACCTCCGCGCGCTCGCGCTCCTGGATTGCAGCCCGACGGACGCAGTCGCGTTCGAAGACACCGAGGCCGGCATCGTCTCAGCCAAGGCGGCCGGTCTTCGCTGCCTCGCGGTGCGGAGCACCTTGCCTCCCGAGCGTCTCGCCCTGGCCGATGAGCTGATCGACACCATCGACGTTGCTGTCGTACGGCGACTGGTCGGGTGACCTGGGTCATCGCCCATCGCGGCGCATCCCACGACGAGCGCGAGAACACGATGCCTGCCTTCGAGCGAGCTCTCGCAATCGGAGTCGACTACATCGAGTTCGATGTCCAGGCGAGCATTGATGGCGAACTCGTCGTGTTTCACGACACCACTCTCGATCGGCTTACTCCGCTCCGAGGGCCGCTCCGACGACGTACCGCGGCGGAGCTAGCAGAGCACGGAATCCCGAAACTCGCAGATGTGATCGAGCTCGCGCGAGGGAGAGCGGGGGTGATGGCCGAGCTGAAATCACCCCATCTCCATCGCCGACACGACATCGTCGCGAGGACGGTGGCGATGCTCGACCAGGCAGCCGACATCGTGCTGTCGTTCCAGAGGTGGGCGCTCGAAGAGACCAGGCGGCTTCGGCCAGAGCTCAGGATCCTCCAGCACGTCGGTTACGGCGTCTCGATTCGCAGCGCCGCGCGATATGCGAACGCGGTGGGCTTCGCAAACTCCCGCGTCACCCAGCGCGGTCTGGCGAAGGCGCGACTCCACGGACTGACGACCACGGTCTACACCGTGAACGACCCAGCGAGGATGGAGGAGCTTCTTGCGCTGGGAATCGATGGGATCTTTAGTGATCGGCCGGAGCTGCTGGCGCGGTCGGTGCGTCACCTTCGAGGCTGAGCAGGCGCGCGCCAGCGGTGGGGAACCGGATGCCCACACCCGTGCCCACCGGAATCGTGGACGCATGCTCGCTCGAAACGTCCGCGCTCCATTCCGTGCCACCCCCGGCGGCCTTCACCCGGGTTACGGCGCCGAGGAAGGTCTGAGAGACGATCTCGCCCGTGAGTCCGTCGCCGACCGCCGTCAGCTCAACGGTCTCCGGGCGTACGAGCAGAAGGACGCGTGAACCGCGTGCGTGACCCCGGGCAGCATCGACAGTGAGCGTCATCTCGCCCAGATCGATCGTCCCCGTGCCAGGGTCGGTGACGGTCGCTTCGACGCGATTCATCGTGCCCACGAACTCTGCAACGAACGGGGTCGCGGGCGCGCTGTAGATCTCCGCGGGCGGGGCGACCTGCTCGATCCGTCCCTGTGAGAGCACGGCGACCCGATCGGAGATGGAGAGAGCTTCTTCCTGATCGTGCGTGACGTAGATGGTCGTGATTCCAAGGCGGCTCTGGATTCGACGGATCTCCTCCCGCAGCTGCACACGCACCTTGGCATCGAGCGCGGAGAGTGGCTCGTCGAGGAGGAGCACCTTGGGCTCGATCGCGAGTGCACGAGCGAGCGCTACGCGCTGCTGCATACCGCCCGAAAGCTGATGTGGGTAGCGCTTGGCCGCATGACCAAGGCCCACGAGCTCGAGCAACTCAAGCGAGCGTTTCGAGCGATCCATGCCACTCTGCTTGCGTACCTTGAGTCCAAACTCGACGTTTCGCTGCGCGTTCATGTTGGGGAAGAGGCTGTACGCCTGGAAGACCATCCCGATGTCGCGTCGGTTAGGTGGCACATTGGTGACATCGTCTCCAGCGATGACCACCCGCCCCGATGTCGGGCGGTCGAACCCGGCGACGAGCCGAAGCGCCGTCGTCTTGCCGCAGCCCGACGGTCCGAGCAGAGAGACGAACTCCCCCGTTTCGATGTCGAGGTTGATCCCCGCGAGGGCGACGACCTCACCAAACCGGCGGTGTAGTTGCTCGAGCTGGATGGTGGCCATCGACTAGCGCGCCCCCTCTGGGTCAGACGTTCCCCGACCCTTGCCAACGGCAAGGATTGCCAACATTGCGGCCCACGTCATGCCAAACGCGAGCAAGGTGACGGCGCCTGCGGGGTACGCCTTGTTCTGGTTGATGTACTGGACATAGACCGAGAACGTATGGAACTGCGACAGGCTCGCGATCGTGTACTCGCCCATCACGATCGCCAAGGTCAGAAACGAGCCGGCAAGCGCCGCGGCCTTGATGTTGGGCAGGATCACCCGAAAAAGGGTCGTTGGCCAACCAGCCCCGAGGCTCTGCGATGCCTCCGTGAGCGTGTGAACGTCGATCGAACGAAACCCTGTGTCGAGCGAGAAGTACATGAACGGAAAGGCGAGAATCACATATGCAGCCGCCAGGAATCCGTATGGCTCGGCGTAGAACCACTGGGGTGCGCCGCGGTAGAGATCGAGAAGCCCTACGACGAGGATGATGGGAGCCACAACAAAGGGGACGAGGGCGAGGAACCCGATCAACGGTCGCAGACGCGGAACCTTCAAGTGCACCCAGTAGACGGTTGGGACAAGGAGCGCGAGGGTGAGAACGATCGTCTCGAGCGCAACGATGAAGCTCACTTTGATCGTTCGCCAGAACTCTGCGTCGTGGATGATGTACGAGTAGTTCCCAAGCGTGCAGCACTCCGCCGTCTGGTCGTCGCGAAGGCTGAAAATGAGCGTCGCGACGAGGGGAATCAGGAAGTACGCAGCTCCGACCAGGAGCCAGAGGACCGCCGAGGGAGCGATGAAACGACGGGGTGTCACTTCATCCACCTTGATGAGACCTTTTGGAGTGGGAGGTAGAGCAGCATCATGACGCCGAGCACCACGAACATCCCGAATGCGAGTGCCTGGCCCAGATGCGGGTTGTCGAAGACGTCACCCGAGAGGAAGAACCCGATTTGGATAGGCACGAGACCGACGCCCCCGCTGGTGAGGCCGTAGGCGGTCGCATACGCGGCGAACGCGTTGCCGAAGAGGAGTACCACAGCGCTCATCAGCGAAGGCAGCAGGATCGGCATACCGACGTAGCGCCAGAACTGAAGTGAACTCGCGCCGAGGCTCGACGCGGCTTCCCTCCACTCGCGGCGAAGCCCATCGATCGCCGGTGCGATCACGAGGATCATCAGAGGGATCTGGAAGTAGAGGTAGACGATTTCGATTCCGGTCTTGGTGTACAGCGAGAAGCCGTGATCCCAGGGGTTGAAGCCGAACTGGTTCGTGAGAAACGTCGTCACCACTCCGAGAAGCCCGAGCGTGGCAATGAAGGCGAACGCGAGTGGAATGCCGGCGAAGTTTGCCGCTACCCCCGAGAACGTCGTTAAGACGGCACGTACCCACCGCGGCGTCCCGTCCCGCGTAGCCGAGTAGGCGATGAGCAGGCCGAGGACCGCCCCAAGAACTGCGGTGACAAGGCTTACCTCGATGCTGTTCTTGAACGCTGTGCGGTACGGCTCGTCGAAGAGCGATCGGACGTTCTCAAGCGTGTAGCCGCCATCAACCCCTTTGAACGCGCCGATGAGCACGTTCGCTGCGGGAAGCAGCAAGAACGCTGTGGCGTAGGCCAGAAACGGCACCACGCCGAGCCAGGCCAGCGAGAACCTCCTCTCCCGACCCGACGCGGCGGGCCGGGAGAGGCCATTCGGTGGAACTGTTGTGCTCAGGCTACGCGCCGACCTTCTTGGCCCACTCGGTGCTGATTGTCGCCCGTGCCTTGACGACCTGCGACACGCTGGCGAACTTCACCTTCGAGTACGCGGCCGGGTTCGGAAGCGCGTTGATGAGCGCCTTCGGCACGACCTTCCGTGCGACCATGTCCGCGAACAACGCCGGGTGTGAGAATCCCTTGAGCCAGAGAAGCTGTCCCTGGTCGGAATAGAGGAACTCCTGCCACAGCCGAGCCGCAAACGGATGCGGTGCGCTGTCGTTGATCGCCTGACAGTAGTGGGCACCGTAGACCGCGTCGGACGGAATGACCGTCGTGATCTTCGCGGCCGGGAAGTTCTTCCCATACGCGAGGTTGAGGTAGTCCCAGTCGATCGTGATCGGGGTCTGACCAGACGCGATCGTCTGCGGTGTCGCCTGAACCGGAAGGAAGTTTCCGACGCTCTTCAACTGCGCGAAGAAGTCGATTCCCGGGCCGATGTCGCTGAGCGAGCCTCCGTTGGCAATCGATGCCGAGAAGACGCCGGCAACCGCGGATCCCGACGAGAGCGGGCTACCGTTCAAGGCGACCTTGTTCTTGTACTCCGGCTTCAGCAGATCCTTCCAGCTCTTCGGAGCGTTGCTGATAACGGCACCGTTGACGCCGAACGACACGACGCCCCAGTAGTCGCCGACCCAGAAGCCACGACCGTCCTTCATTGCGCGTGGAACCTTCTTGAAGTTCGTCGTGAAGTACCTCGCGTAGAGGCCTTCGTTCGCCCCTGCGATCGCGAAGGTCGGGCTTACGTCGAGGACGTCCGGTGCACGTGAGTCACCCTTCAGCGAACGAACAGCCTGGTTCTCCTGTGCTGAGCTTCCATCTGGGTTGTCACTTGTGATCGGGATCCCGTACTTCTTCGAGAACGTCGAGATGATCTCGCCGTAGTTCGCCCAGTCAGGTGGCAGGGCGATGACGTTGAGACGGCCTTCCTTCTTGGCCTCCTTGACGAGCTCTGCGAGCTTGATACCCGAGCCGCGAAGCGGTGGGTCCTTGAGGACACGCCCTCGTGCGGCTAGCGCAGCAGGCGACAGCGAAAGAACGGTCAGTCCGACACCTGCCGCAGCTCCGCGGCGAAGCAGCGTACGTCGATCAACCCGCTCTTCTTCGAGACGACGCAGGAACTCATATTCCTGCTCTTGAAAGTCTTCCATGACACCTCCGTTCGAACGTTGGGGCGATCGTACGGTGAATTGTGAACAAGCACAACGGGTGTCACCCACATGGACCAGATTGGTTCGATTCGCGTAGGCTCGCGGCTGTGCGTCATCCATGGTCGAGTGAGGGAGAGTGGCTGCGGTGTGCACTCCACGCGCATACGACCGAGTCCGACGGCGAGATGCCGCCCGCGTCGCTCGTAGAGCATTACGAACGCGCTGGCTTCGATGTGCTCGCGATCACCGATCACTGGAAGATCACGGAATGGCCGTCGACCGAGCGCCTACTCGTCATCCCGGGCGTCGAGCTCAACTGCGTGCTTCCGGGCGCGCGCGATGGACACGTGCTCGGGCTCGGAGTCGCGGCCGACCCCGACGGATTGCGAGAGCTTGCGGGTGGGTATCCGACGCTGGAAGAGACCGGCACTTGGATCGTGGAGCGTGGCGGGCTCGCGTTTCTCGCGCACCCGTACTGGACAGGCGTGACCCCTGGGACGCTCGTGCTGCCGGACAGCGTGCTCGGCATCGAGGTCTACAACGCCGGTTGCGAACTTGAAATCGGTCGCGGGCTGTCGGGCGTGCATTGGGACGAGCTACTTGAGTCGGGCCGAATGTGCACAGCTCTCGCGACTGACGATTCCCACCACCCAGGCTTCGACTCGGCATTCGCCTGGACGTGGGTACGCGTTCCCGAGCGCACGTCGCAGGCGGTTCTCGCAGCTCTCGCCGACGGATGCTTCTACGGCTCGTCAGGCCCGGTGCTCGAGGACATCCGGATCCAAGGAGACACAGCTGAGGTCACGTGTTCTCCTTGCCGCTCCGTAACACTCATCTCAGGCAAGTCGATCGGTGCAGCCGTGAACGCGGGTCGCATGGGGTATCTGCGGGCGGGGAGAATTCTCAAGACGTCGTCGGCAGGGCTTGTGACCAGGGCAGCGCTGACCGTCCCACCCGGGGCGTCCCACGTCCGGGTCGAGGTCACCGATCCAACAGGGATGAAGGCGTGGTCGAACCCCTTCAGGGTCTGACGCGCGCGGACGCCTCGGACGCGCTGGCTACACGGCAGTTCGATCTGCTCATCATCGGTGGGGGGATCATCGGCGCAGGCATCGCCGCGCACGCCGCACGCGCGGAGCTGTCTGTTGCGCTCGTCGATGCCGGTGATTTCGGTGGCGCGACGTCGTGTGCTTCGTCAAAGCTCATTCACGGCGGACTGCGCTACTTACGGATGGGTGACGTTCGCCTCGTCCGTGAGGCGCACCACGAACGTCGTGTGCTCTCGGGGATCGTCGCGCCACACCTCGTTCACCGCATGCCGTTCCTCTTTCCGCTGTACGAGGGCGGGCCCTATCGTCCAGCAGTCGTGCAGACCGGGATTCTTCTCTACTCCGCACTCGCGACGTCGCGGCTCAACTGGCTGGTCGATCCATCGCGTGCCCAACAGTCGGTGCCCTCGTTGCGCACCGAAGGGCTGCGCTCCTGCGCGCACTACGCCGATGCATGGACGAACGACGCGAGGCTGTGTCTCGAAAACGTGCGCGCGGCGGCCGACTCGGGCGCGGTCGTCGTCAACCATGCCGAGGTGGTTGCGCTGCGGTCGGTCGACAAGCGAGTGGTAGGCGCCGAGGTCGAGGTCGACGGCTCCGTGATCAGCGTCAACGCGCGAACCGTCATCAATGCAGCAGGCCCGTGGGTTGATGTTCTCCGGCGTCTTGAGGATCCAGCAGCTGGCACGTCGGTGAGGCTCAGCAAGGGCGTCCATGCGCTCGTGCCGCTGGCCGAGCCCTGGCGGATCGCTCTCACGATCGCGCAGGATGCGGTACGGGTGACGTTCGCGGTTCCGTGGTACGGGATGCTGCTTCTGGGTACGACAGATACCGAGTTCGAGGGCGATCCACGAACCGTCGCGGCCGAGCCGCTCGACGTCGAGATCATCCTTCGGGAGGCCTCCGTCGCGGTCGATCTAGCAGCATTGCGGAGTTCCACGTCGGTGACGGCCGCGTACGCCGGGCTCCGTGTGTTGCCCGCCGGTCAAGGGGAGAGCGCCAACGCACGCCGCGAGACCGTGTATTCGGTCGGGAGCGGAGGCATGCTGAGCGTGGCCGGTGGCAAGCTGACGACCTATAGACGAATCGCGCTGGGTGCCCTCGAACGGCTGCGAAGCGAACTGGGACTTCATCGTCTCGACACACGGCCGTTTCCGCTTCCAGGCGCGGCAGCGTTCGACGAGGTTCCAATGCCTGCGGCGATCGAGCCATCACTCCGCC
>JANNQQ010000159.1:0-2855 GCA_031400835.1 Actinomycetes bacterium
CTACGCGGGAGGTTCGTGCTCGTGCACTTCGCAGCCGAGCCAGCCGTGACCGAAGTCGCGCATCGCCTCGATGATCGGGCGGAGCGCTGCGCCCTTCTCGGTGAGCTCGTACTCGACTCTCGGTGGTGACTCGGCGTAGCTCCGCCTGACGACCATCTCTTCCGTCTCGAGCCAACGGAGGCGCTCAGCAAGCGTGCGTGGGCTAATGCCGGCGCAGGCATGCTCCAGAGCGGTGAACCGGCGCGGCCCCTCGGTGAGGTCGTGCACGATCAGGACGGTCCACTTCGACCCGACGATCTCGGCGCAGGCGGCGACCGAGCACTGACCTGCCTGGTGAACCGCAAGCATCGTTCGGTGTGTGAGCTCGCCCATTACCAGTTCGAAGCATACGGCAACCCCCGTCCCAGTCCAATCCCGACTTCAGTCGGCACTGTGTTCAGTCCCAGGGGGGTGCGTTGTGCACCCAGCGGCCGCCGACCATGGTCGCGACCACCTCGACGGACTCGAGCTCGTCGAGCGGACACATGATCGGGTCGCGCGACAACACGACGAGGTCGGCGAGATACCCGGGCAGAAGCTTGCCGCGATGTCGCTCGTCACCCGCGAGCCAAGCGGGAGCTACCGTCGAGGCGTGTAGCGCCTGCTCGATCGTCAGCGTCTGCTCGGGATGCCATGAGGGCCTGCCGTCGATGGTGCGCGTCACTCCGGCGCGGATTCCCGCTAGCGGATCGAGCTCCTCAACCGGGGCGTCCGAGCCGGTGGCAACGATCGCACCTGAGTCCAAGAGCGAGCGGAATGCGTAGGCGCCAGCCGTCCGCCCGCCCCAGAATCGCTCGGCGAGATCGCGGTCGGACGGCGCGTGCATGAACTGGACAGAGCAGGCGATCCCGAGCTCCGCAAAGCGGGGAATGTCCTCGGGCGCGAGACACTGCGCGTGCTCGATGCGGTGCCTAAGCCCCAAGGGTTGCCAGAGGCCCCGCGTTGCTTCGAACGCGTCAAGCGCCTCGCGGTTTGCCCGATCGCCGATTGCGTGAACACCGACCGGCCAGCCTGCAGCGGCGCCGACGCGGATGATCTCCTGCAGCTCCTCGCTCGTGGTGATCGAGACACCCGAGCCGTCGAGCATCCAGGCGGTCTGCGAACCGAGGGTGCCATCCATGAACGCCTTCAGGTAGCCGAGGCGGAGAAAGTCGTCCCCGAGTCGCGGCCCGATTCCCGCGTCCACCAGGTCAGAGATCCGCTCGTGGGGAACCGATTGCCAGACCCGAAGCGTGAGCCCCTCGCGCTCGTGGATGCGACCGAAGATGCGGGGTGCCCCGAGCCATCCGTCCTTGTCGTGGATCGCGGTGACGCCGCGGGTGTTCGCAAGCCGAATGCCGTCGCGTGTGGCCGCGACCCACTCGTCATCGGTGACGGCGACGAAGCGCTCTCGAAACTTCCAGGCCGCCTCCTCGCGCAGGATCCCGGTTGGCGCACCGGCGTCATCTACTTCGACCACCCCGCCCGGCACCTCAAGGTCGCCTCCCGCAAGCTGCAGCGCAGCGGTATTGAGCCAGAGGGAGTGATAGTCCTTCGACCAGAGCGCCGCCGGGGTCTCCCCGGTCGCCTGGTCGAGTGCAGCGGCCGTTGGCTTCTCGACCCAGTCGGCGTCGCGCCACCCGCGCCCGCGAACCCAGGAGCCACGGGCGCCGTCGCTGACGCGCGCGAGCGCTTCGGACACCGAGCTCACCCCGTCGAGTCGGATCTCGCTCTGCGCGAGTGACCAGGTCGGGAAGTGGACGTGGCTGTCGGTCAAGCCGGGCACGACACAGCGGCCGCGGAGATCGACCCGGTCGGGCGTCGGCAGCGCCCATTCGTGTGTCCCCACGCCCCCAGCCACGCGATCGCCTGCAATTGCGAGCGCACCTGCGCTCGGCAAAGAGGAATCCATCGTGCGCACGACGCCGTTGGAGATGATCACCGTGCGATCACGCCGCGGAGCCTACTGCCTGCGCCCGGGAGCGCCGATACCCTTGGCACGTTGAGCGGTATCGCCGATCCTGATCCGAACCTTCCTCGCAGCGCGCTGCTGGCCCGGATCCGCGAGTCGGTGATCGGAGACGATCAGGTGATGCCCGGTCCCTACGGTCGGCGACGGGTGACGTATGCCGACTACACCGCGTCGGGTCGAGCCCTTGCGTTTCTTGAGGACTTCATTCGCGAGGAGGTGTTGCCCCGCTATGCGAACACCCACACCGAGTCGAGCGGGACGGGCCTCCAGACGACCAGGTTGCGCGAGGATGCGAGGCGCGTGATTCACGAGGCAGTCAATGGTGACGACGAGACATGCGTGATCTTCTGTGGCTCGGGTTCGACGGGCGCGATCGACAAGCTCATAGGCATCCTCAATCTACGTCTGCCCGCCGATCTGGATCGACGCTACGGGTTGTCGGCTCTCATTCCCGCCGAGGATCGCCCGGTGGTCTTCATCGGGCCGTTCGAGCATCACTCGAATGAGCTTCCCTGGCGGGAGTCGGCCGTCGACGTCGTCGTCATTCCCGAGGACGAAGACGGGCACATTGACGTTGCATTGCTCGAGGAGGAGCTCGTGCGTCACGCCGACCGGCCGCTACGGATCGGGTCGTTCTCGGCCGCTTCGAATGTCACCGGCATCGTGACCGACACCCATGGCATCTCCGACCTGCTTCATCGTCACGGGGCGCTTGCCTTCTGGGACCTCGCTGCGTCGGCTCCATACGTCGACATTGAGTTCAACCCGCGCTGCACGAAGCATCCGGGCGCCTACAAGGACGCCGCGTTCCTTTCGCCGCACAAGTTCATCGGTGGGCCGAGCACGCCGGGGGTGCTGATCGTCC
>JANNQQ010000160.1:0-16371 GCA_031400835.1 Actinomycetes bacterium
TGGGCGTCGGGACGAGTGCCGCGCTCCGAGCTGTCCGCCTTGTGGTTCCGTTCATGCGCGAAGGCGATGCGCTCCCGGACATCGAGCCGCTCGTTGGGCTCGTACGCTCGGGCGAGTTGGCTGGCTAGGGTCATCTCGTGACCATCGACTTTCATCAGCACCTCTGGCCGGAGTCGTTCTGCGCCGCGCTTACCCTCCGGAGTGAGCCTCCCTTTCTGCGTGGGACGGAACTCATAACGCCCGAGGGTCGCTTCGTTTTTGACCCTGCAGCCCACGATCCGAAGCGGCGCATAGCGCTTCTGGATCGAGATGAGATCGACATCGCAGTTGTCTCCCTCCAGCCGAGCCTCGGTCTCGAGGAGCTCGAGTCAGGGGTGCGCGAGGAGCTCGAGATCGCGTGGATCGATGGGATGCGCGAGCTTGTCGGCTCCACAGACGGCCGCTTCAGAGCACTCGCTCCCTGGCGTGTCGTCCCAGGGTTCGCAGGGGTTTCGGTAGGCGCATCGGCTGTCTCAGATCTCGCTGTCGGCGCAGGAGTTCTTGCGGCCGCGGAGGCGGCAGGCGTGGTTGTCTTCGTGCACCCGGAATCCGAAGGAGCCCTTCCCGAGGACAAGCCGGAATGGTGGCATTGGAGTGCGGGATACACAGGGCAGATGCAGCGTTCGTACCTCACCTGGCTCTCGGGCGGCCGGGCGCGGCATCCCTCACTGAAGATCGTCTTCGCGATGCTCGCAGGTGGCGCCCCGTTCCACCACGAGCGGCTAACCCACCGAGGCGTCGACGTCAGGACAACGCTCGATCCCGACACGCTCTTTGAGACGTCCACCTACGGACGCAGGGCAATCGAGCTCGTCATCGAGACGTTCGGGGTGGAGCGACTCGTCTACGGGAGTGACGTGCCGGTCGTCGATCCTCGTCTGACCCTTCGCGCCGTCCGTGGGCTCGGCGATTCTGTAGCGCGTCTGCTTCAGTCCGATACCCCTGAGAGGCTCATGACGTGAGCACGCTCGCCACCTGGATCGCCGATCGGGTTCCTGCAAACACCGATCTGACTCCCGAGGAGCTCGGGTCGCTCGCAATGGAGATCCGCGCTACGGAAGAGCTATGGCGCGCGGAGGTCAGGTACGACAACCTCGAACGCTTCTATCGACAGCTGTATCGCGATCCGAACGTGGACGTCTGGTTGATCTGTTGGGTCGTCGGGCAGGCAACCGGGTACCACGATCACGATCGCTCGGCCGGTGGTGTAGTCGTCTGCGACGGGGAGCTCAACGAGGACTACTTCGCCCGCGGCGACGATGGCTGGATCCGGGAGCACACGAATACCCACGGACCGGGGGGCATGTTCACGTTCGACTCGACGTACATCCACGGCGTGCGACACCCAGGCGGTAATGCGACGCCTGCAAGCTCGATTCACGTCTACTCGCCGGCGCTCTGGCGCATGGGTCACTACGAGGCTGACGACAAGGGTGTGATGCGCCGAACCTCGATCACGTACGCGGACGAGCTCCTCGGCGTCGTCTGAGCTCGCTCAGCCTCCGACACGACCGGGCGATAGCGTTGCCGGGAAGCCGGGTGCACGAAGATCGCTGCCCACCGCCTCCTCTAGCAGCCTCACCACCATGGGTGACCAGGCGGCTCCGCCATACCGGTCGCGTGCCTCGACGAACTGTCTCTCGACCCTGACGGCGAGGTCGAGCGGCACACCGGTCTCCTCGCCAAGGGCAAGGGCAAGGCCGAGATCCTTGAGCGCGAGGTCGATCGTGAAGCCGATGTCGTAGCTCCCGTTGAGGATCACCTGCCCCTCGGTCTCGTGCACGAAACTCGTTCCCGAGCTCGCCGCGATCACGTCGTACGACTGACGCAGATCGAGGCCGGCTCGCTGCGCCAGCATCAGTGCCTCGCCTGTTGCGACCAGATGGATGAACGCGAGCATGTTCGTGATCACCTTGATGTCCGAGGCGCGGCCGAGGGGGCCAACGTGGAAGATCCGGCTGCCCATCGCCTCGAAGAGGGGTCGATGCGTCTCGGCAATCTCTGCCTCACCCCCAACGATGATGGTGAGCTCACCCGAAGCCGCGAGATGAACGCCGCCCGTCACGGGGGCCTCGAGCGTGCTGACCTCCTGCTCGGCTGCGAGTGCGGCAAGGCGCTGCACCTCATGCCGGTCGGTCGTGCTCATCTCGATCCAGGTCCCGCCCTTCCGTAGCGTCCTGAGAACCCCGTCTTCACCCTCCACCACGTGCGCTGCGATCGCGGGTGACGGCAAGCAGGTGATCACGGCGTCGGCGTCGGCTGCGGCGCCTGCCGGGGAGGAGGTACCTGATGCCCCGAGATCCACGATCCGCTGTTGGGCCGCCGCGTCACGATCGTGGACCGTGACCCTGAACCCGGCACGGATGAGGCTGGCGACGAGCTGTCCGCCGAGTTGACCGAGACCGACGAACCCGACCCTCACGGGTATCCGAGAGGATTGTCGGCGGCCGAGAGGTGCAACGCACTACCGTCGTATGGATTGGCTCTTGCGACCTCCTCATCGAGCTCAACACCGAGCCCCGGCTCGGTGGGAGGGATGACGTACCCGTCCTCCCAGACGATCGGCCGTCGCAGGATGTCCGCATGGAAGCCACCCCAGTCGAGGATGCCCTCCAGCACGAGGAAGTTCGGACTGCACGTTGCGAGGTGGATGTTGGCGGCGCCGACGACAGGACCGCAGTACAGGTGTGGCGCGATCTGGGCGTAATGGGCTTCGGCGAGAGCGGCAATCTTCTTTCCCTCGAGGATCCCTCCACAGCGTCCGAGATTCGGCTGCAGGATGCGCGCCGCGCCGGTCGCCAGCACCCTTGCGAACTCGTACTTCGTGGTAAGGCGTTCGCCCGTGGCAATGGGGATCGACGTTGCGCGCGCGACGGTGGCCATCTCCTCCGGCAGCTCCGGTGGGACGGGTTCCTCAAACCAGAGCGGGTCGAACTGCTCGAGCCGGCGTGCCAGGCGAATCGCTCCCGGTGCGGTGAACTGCCCGTGTGTCCCGAAGAGCAGGTCGCAGCGCGACCCCACGGCGTCGCGGATGGCTCGGACGTAGGCCTCGGAGCGGTCGAGGGCAGCCAGGTCGGGCTGCCGCGGGTCGAAGGCCGAGTACGCCCCGGCGGGATCGAACTTGAGGGCGGTGAAGCCCAGCGCCGCGTAGGCGGCCGCCCGTTCGGCGGCGAGCCCCGGGTCGAGGTAGACGTCGGAGGAGTCGTCGGGCTCGGTGTAGAGGTAGGTGTAGCCGCGCAGGCGCTCGTGCACCCTTCCCCCGAGCAGCTCGTAGACGGGTTTACCGACGGACTTGCCGACGATGTCCCAGCAGGCCATCTCGATGCCGCTCATGACGCCGACGAGCGAGACGTCTGGTCGCGCCGAGTAGCCGCTCGCGTACATCCGGCGCCACATCGTCTCGATTCGGAACGGATCCATTCCGACTATCTGCCGCTCGAAGACGTCGTGGATCATCTGCTCGACCACCCGAGGGTGGAACGTCGCCGTATACACCTCGCCGACACCGACGATCCCGTCGGCGGTCACGAGCTGGAGGAACACGAAGTACCGACCGCCGAAGGAGGGAGGCGGGTTCCCGACGACGTACGTTCGGAGCTCGGCGATCTTCATCTACGGGCGCCGCGAGCCGAACGAGGGGAGCCAACAGATCAGCTCGGATAGCTCTCGCCCGAGCGATCGGAGGTCGTTGACGATCAGTTTCTGACGCTCGGGCGTAATCCGTGAGACGGGGATGCAGGTCGTCAGCGCAGCGATTGTCACCTCCTCGGCGTTGACGACGGGAACCGAGGCCGCATACATTCCTTCGGCCGTCTCCTCGTGGTTCTCGGCGTAGCCACGCTGGCGGACCTCGGCGAGGATCGCCTGGAGCTCGGCGACACCGTTCAACCGTCGCCCTGTCGGTGTCACGAGCAGTTGCCCACCGAAGAGGGCTGCAACCGACGACGGTGGATGGGAGGCGAGCACGACGCGACCGCTTGCCGACGCGAACGCCTGCGTCTTCGAGCCCACATGGGTGACGAGGCGGATCGGCTGCGACGTTTCCTCGAGAGCGATGAACAGCGATTCGCCGCCGTCGAGAACAGCTAGGGCGACGGTCTCGTCGTGTCGCGTCATGAACTCGGCGGCGACTGTTCGAAACGCGGTGACGATCGGCAGGTCGGCCGAGCTCGATCCGAGGCGCAGCGCACGGATACCGAGCGAGAAACGCCCCTCTGGGTCGCGGACGGCCCAACCACGCTCGACAAGCACAGCACACACGCGATGAAGGGTGCTCTTGGCAAATCCGAGCTCTCGCGTGATCTCCGAGAGGCCGAGCAGTGGTCGCGCCGCGAGGAGATCGAGAACGGCAAGCGTCGCTTGTACTCCGGCAGATGTCCCCTGCCGACCTGAGGCGACGGTGTGCGCCCCATCAGGGAGTTGCTCGATCCGCACGGCCTGAGACTAAACGTTTTCTGAACAACATTCCATATTGGGAACAACTGGAGTTGACATAACCCCATCCTGGCCGTCAGACTCGCGGGAACGTGGGACGGACTTCCAGTTGTAGAACGTGCGATCGTCATCTTCTGGTGACGCAAGCAAACGGCAAAAACTGTCGTCTCACCCTAGGACTCCACCCCTGGCAGTGGCCACGACAGTAGGAGGGAAGATGGACCGCGAGAACAGGCGTCAGATAGAGGTCTACCGCCGCACCGAGGCGGGACCGCTCGAGAACAACCTGATCGACGAGCTGGTGAACGGTGAGCTCGACCGTCGTGAGTTCATCACGAGGGCGACGATGTTTGGTCTGTCGCTCGGGACCATCGGACTGCTACTCGGCAAGACTGACATGGCCTTTGCAGGTACGCAGGCCGTCAAGGCCGGAGGCACCCTTCGCGTAGGTCTCACGAGCGGTGGCTCGCTCGAGCCCTACCTGCTCAACGACGGTGGGTCGCTCGCGCTCGCGGGCATTCCCGGCGAATACCTGACCTTCACGAATCCGAAGGGCAATGTGGTGCCCTGGCTTGCGACGAGCTGGAAGCCGAACGCCGACGCAACGGTCTGGACGTTCCAGATCCGCAAGGGTGTGAAGTTCCACAACGGCAAGACGCTTACCGCGGCGGACGTCGTAGCGAGCATGAAGCAGTACGTGGGAGCGAAGGGTTCGAACGCTGGCCTCTCTCCGTTCTTCGATGCAGCAGGGGTCTCGGCGACGGGTCCGTACACGGTTGTCTTCCGCCTCAAGTCCGCGATCGGCGTGTTCCCGTATCTCGTCAGCCAGACGACGTACCAGGCGATCATCCAGACCGCCGCAAACGCGGCGCAGCCGGGGAATTGGGTTGCGGGCGGGATGGTCGGTACCGGCGCATTCAAGCTCAAGAAGTACGTCGACAAAAAGAGCGCCGAGCTCGTCCGACACGCCGCCTACTGGGGTGGCCGGCCGCCGCTCGACGGCGTCAAGGTCACGTACTACCAGGGCTCAGCGCCGCTCGTCCTTGCGCTCCGAGGCGGGCAGATCGACCTCGCGATGCAGCTGTCGCCGCAGGAGGTGCAGGTCTTCAAGAACAACTCGAAGTACACGACGTACAGCCTGCCGACCGCGGCGCATCGTCAGCTCTGCATGCGTACCGACCAGGGTGCCCTCAAGGACCCGCGGGTCCGTCGTGCAGTCGCGCTCGTGATCAACCGTCCGCAGCAGCTCTCGAAGGTGATGCTCGGCGCGGGTCAGGTCGGAAACGACAACCCGTTCTGGAAGGGTTTCGCCTCGACAGACACCTCGACCAAGCAGCGTACGCAGAACATCGTGCTCGCAAAGGCGCTGCTGGCCGCGGCCGGGGCGTCGGATCTGAAGTTCAACATCACGACGTGGAACTTCCTCGATCACGCGGATCACGCGGCGTCGATCCAGGCCTACGCCCGCGAGGCCGGCATCGAGGTCGGGCTCGAGGTCATGGACGTCTCCAAGTACTACGACTCGGAGCCGGCCGGGGCGGACTACGCCACGACGACCCCGTGGCTCAACCGCACTGCGTCTCTGACGGAGTACGGAGCACGGGGGGTACCGAACATCTACCTCACGCGGTGCTACATGTCGACGGGTGACTGGAACGGATCGCACTACGCGAACGCAGAGTTCGACTCGCTCGCAAAGACGTATCTCGCGTCGGCCGAGCTCGCGGCTCAGCGGAAGGCGACCAAGCGGATGGCAGGGCTCCTCCTCCGCGACACCCCGGTCATCACCGACTACTTCATCAACTATGTGACGGCAGGCTCCTCGAAGGTCAAGAACTACGTCCCCGAGGGGCTTTCGCACGTCCGGTTGGCGAAGGTCGGCCTGGCCTGACGAACGACCAGAAGGGCGGGCGGCGGATGCGAGTCGATCCCCTGCCCGCCCTTCGCGTCACCCAACTGCGATTGTGACCCGCTTCCTCCTCAAGCGACTCGGGCTCGCACTGATCACGCTGTTTCTCCTGAGCGTGATCATCTTTTCTATCTCGACCGTACTCCCCGGCAACGTGGGCCGCGCCGTCCTCGGGCCGTTTGCCACGCAGGAGTCGGTCGATGCGCTCAACGAGCAACTCGGCGCAGACAGGCCGGTCGTCGAGCAGTACGTCGACTGGGCAGGCGGTCTGCTGCACGGTGATCTTGGTACGTCGCTGACCACACAGGTCCCGGCGTGGGATCTCCTCCACCCGGCGCTCAGCAACTCGCTCAAGCTGGCGTTCGTCGCCTTCCTGATCTGCGTCCCAATCTCGATCGTCGGCGGCGTGATCGCCGGGCTTCGCTACGGGCGCCCGACGGACAAGGCGATCACTATCGCAGGGCTCTCGTTCGCTGCGATGCCCGAGTTCGTGACGGGGATCATCCTCATCCTCATCTTCTCGATCTGGCTCGGGTGGCTGCCCGTAACCGCGCAGTGGGAGGAGGGCGCGAACGTCCTGACGCAGGCGAAGTACCTGCTCCTCCCGGCGATCACACTCACGCTTGTGCTGTTCGGCTACATCGCCCGGATCACCCGGGCCGGAATGATCGAGGCGTTGGACAGTGACTATGCACGAACGGCGTATCTCAAAGGGCTCCCGTCCTCCGTTGTCGTGCGTCGGCACCTGCTACGAAACGCGCTGCTGCCGACAATCGCTGTTGTCGCGGTGCAGATCGGGTACCTCGTCGGGGGCCTTGTCGTCGTCGAGGTTCTCTTCAACTACCAGGGCGTCGGACTCCTCATCTACGAGGCGGCGCGTGAGAAAGACCTCTCGTTGTTGACGGCGGGAGTCCTGGTGGTCGGCACTGTGTACCTCGTCGTCACGTTGATCGCAGACATTCTCTACGCGGTCCTGAATCCGCGGATCCGTCTCGGAGGCGCGGAGTGAGCTCCCTCGCCTCTCCGGCCTCCTCGCCGACGCCAGCCCCGGCGCGCAGCGAAGCGCGCACCGCACGAGCGGAGCGCCTGCGGCTCCTTCTGCGGACGCCGACAGTCTTGTTCGGCGTGCTCGTCATCGGGGTCTGGGTCTTCTGCGCGATCTTTACGGGGCTCGTGACGCCGTACGATCCGATCTTCGACAACCAGCTCCCCACCAGCGAGCATCCGAGCTGGTCGTACCCCTTCGGGACGGACACCAACGGACGCGATGTCTTCTCACGTGTGTTGGCTGGCTCGCGAAACATCCTCCTGATCGCCCCAGCGGCGACGCTCCTCGGAACCGTCCTCGGCACCATTCTCGGGTTGATCACCGGTTACTACCGCGGCATTGTCGATGACGTGACGAGCCGTCTGGTCGACGCTGTGCTGTCACTGCCACTCATCGTCACTGCCATCCTCATCGTGACTGCCGTCGGTAGCTCATCCCGGTGGGTCGTTGTGCTCATCATCGGTCTCATCTTCGCGCCGGTCGTCTCGCGGACGGTTCGCGCCGCGGTGCTGTCCGAGACCGAGCTCGACTACGTTCAGGCCGCGCGCCTGCGCGGCGAGCGGGCGCCGTACATCATGTTCTCCGAGATCCTGCCGAACGTCCTCTCGCCGGTCGTCGTCGAGTTCACGGTGCGGCTGGGGTATGCGATCTTTGCAGTCGCCTCCCTTACCTTCATCGGGTTCGGCGTCCAGCCGCCTTCGCCTGACTGGGCAGCTCAGATCAATCAGTACTGGACGCTCATCGATCCGTACTGGTGGATGACGCTGTTCCCCGCGCTCGCGATCGCCAGCCTTGTCGTCTCGGTGAACCTCGTCGCGGACGGGATCCGGGAGGTATACGAGCGGTGAGCGCAGACGGCAACGACACCGCGCTCGACGTCTCGGACCTCGAGCTCGTGTACCGCGTACGCGGGATCGACCGGCCTGTCTTGCGCGGCGTGTCGTTCTCGATCGAGCGCGGACGGTCGTACGGACTCGTTGGTGAATCGGGCTGTGGGAAGTCGACCGCCGCGCTCGGGATCGTCCGCTACTTGCCGCGCAACGGCCGAATCTCTGCCGGGCGTGTCTCCGTCGCGGGCAAAGATGTCCTCGCACTCGGGGCACGCGAGCTTCGCGAGTTCCACGCGCGCACCGTCTCGATGGTCTACCAGAACCCTGGCTCGGCGCTGAACCCGGGGATGCGCGTGGGTGTGCAGGTGGCGGAGGCGTTCACGGTGCTCGGCGTCCAGCGCAAGGACGCGATCGAGCGCGCTCGCGAGGCGCTTTCGCGCGTGCAGATCGCTGACCCCGGCTCGGTAATGGGGCGCTACCCACATCAGCTGTCCGGCGGGATGCAGCAGCGGGTTGTGATCGCGATGGCGCTCGCGAAGGATCCCAAGCTTCTGATCCTCGATGAGCCGACCACCGGACTCGACGCGACGGTTGAGGCAGAGGTGCTCGACCTCGTCGCGAACCTCCAGGCAGAGCTGCAGACAGCGGTGCTCTTCATCAGCCACAACCTGGGCGTCATCTCGAAGATGTGCGACCGCGTCGGCGTGCTGTATGCCGGCAGGCTCGTCGAGGAAGGGCCTGTCGAGACGGTTCTCCGGGATCCGCGCCATCCCTACACCGTTGGCCTGCTCCGCTGCATTCCGCGAGGCGGGGTGCGCAAGGATCACGGACGGCTGGACACCATCGCCGGGTTCCTCCCGCAGCTCGGAGCGTTGATCCCGGGCTGCGTCTTCGCCGATCGTTGCGCGCTCGCCGACGAGCGCTGCCACGCCGAGGAGCCCGCGATGACGGAGGCGGCGACTGGTCACAGCGCCCGCTGCTTCCATCAGGATCGCGCGCGCGAACTGCCGCGCCAGGAGGCGTCCGAGATCGACCTTGCCCCGATCGATCGTGACACGACGCCGCTCGTGCGACTCGACGACCTCGGGAAGGTATTTCATCAGCACGGGGTCGACATCCACGCGCTCGTCGGCGTGAGTGCGGAGATCTGGAAAGGCGAGACCCTCGGTCTCGTCGGCGAGTCAGGGAGCGGCAAGACGACCCTGGCCCGCACGCTGCTCGGAATCGTCGGGCCGAGCTCGGGCACGGTGGAGCTTGATGGGCGCACACTGGCACCGCGGTTCCAGAAGCGTGGCCGCGAGGATCTGCGCGCGCTGCAGATCGTCTTCCAGAACCCTGACTCTGCGCTCAACCGCCGTCACGCGGTGAGTCGGATCCTGATGCGCGCGATGAGCAAGCTCGCGGGGGTGCGTGGCGCCGAGGCCGAACGTCGCGTTGCGGAGCTCGTCGACCGTGTCCGCCTCTCCGAGCGAACGCTGACGCAGAAGCCGGTCCAGCTCTCGGGCGGTCTCAAGCAGCGCGTCGCAATCGCCCGCGCGTTCGCCGGCGACCCGAAGCTCGTGGTGTGCGACGAGCCCACGAGCGCGCTCGACGTGTCGGTGCAGGCGGCGATCCTCAATCTGCTCGTCGAGCTACAGGCCGAGCATGGCGTCTCGTACCTCTTCATCAGTCACGACCTCGGCGTCGTGCGCTACATCTCCGACCGAATCGCCGTTCTCTATCTCGGTCGGCTGATGGAGGTCGGGACGGCGGATGTCGTCTTCGACGGTCCTCATCACCCATACACCGAGGCGCTCCTCTCGGCCGTCCCCACGATCGACGGTGGCGGCCGCGACCGTATCCGACTCGAGGGCGATATCCCGAGCGCCGCGAGCCCGCCGAGCGGGTGCGTCTTTCACACCCGCTGCCCGCGCAAGCTCGGTGCGGTGTGCGAGACGGCCGAGCCGCCGCTGGTCGAGGTCGAGGGCGGACACCTCATGCGCTGTCACATCCCCCTCGACGAGCTTCGGACGCTGCAGAGAAAGGAACCGGTACAGGCATGAGGATTCGCGCTGCGGTACTTGAGGAGACGGGTGGGAAGCTGGTGGTCCAGGAGCTCGAGCTCGAGCCGCCCCGGGGTGGTGAGGTGCTCGTGCGCCTGAAAGCAAGCGGTGTCTGCCACTCCGACCAGAACGCGATTGACGGGACCGCTGCCACCCGCTGTCCCGCGGTGCTCGGGCACGAAGGCGCCGGGGTGGTCGAAGCAGTCGGCGAAGGTGTCCGATCGGTCGCGGTCGGCGACCATGTCACCCTGTCGTGGGCGCCCTCCTGCGGAAGGTGCAACGAATGCATTCACAACGCACCGCAGCTCTGCGAGGCGGCGTGGCCCGCGATGGATGCCGGCGGGTTGCTCGACGGAACCACGCGGCTGTCACGCGATGGCGAGCCGATCTTCCACTACTCACTGATCTCCTCGTTTGCCGAGGCATGTGTCGTGCCCGAGCGTTCCTGCGTGGTTGTCCCGAAGGATGTTCCGTTCGACGTCGCGGCGCTCGTGGGCTGCGCCGTGACCACCGGGATCGGTGCAATCTGGAACACCGCACGGGTTCGGCCCGGCGATCGGGTTGCGGTGGTTGGTTGTGGCGGGGTGGGGCTCTCCGCTGTACTTGGCGCTATCGCTGCTGGCGCTGCCGAGATCGTCGCTGTCGATGTGTCGGAGGCCAAGCTCGCTGTGGCGCAGGAGCTGGGTGCCACCAAGGGCGTTCTCTGGGCGGGCTCACCCGAGGCGACGGCCGCTGCGGTCAGGGAGGCGACCAGCGGAGGCGTGGACTACGCCATCGAAGCCACCGGCCGACCCGAGGCGATGCTTGCCGCATTCCTCTCGACCTGCAACCGCGGCGCGGCGGTTCTCATTGGCATTCCGCGTGAGGACGCCGTGCTTGCACTCCCCGCGATCTCGATTGCGAGAATGGAGCGCCGCATCCTCGGCTCGATCTACGGCTCTTCGAGGCCCGAACGAGACTTCCTCACGATCCTTGACCTGTACCGCCGAGGCCGGCTCCCGCTCGATCTGCTCGTGTCTCATCGGCTCCCGCTCGAGCGTATCGACGATGCCTTCGCGCTCATGCACGCGGGCGAGGCACGGCGTGCCGTGCTCGACCTGGAGGCCGCATGAACCTCGATGAGCTCGACGGTCGGATTGGTGAGGGTTGGGGCGGACACGCGCCCAACGGCAGTCATGTCAACGTTGTGCTCGCTCGGCGCGGAAGTCCCACCGCGGCCGCCGCGATTTCGATGCTCGCGAATCCCTCCCCTGGGCACACGCCTGTCCTGTGTTGCGTTGGGGAGACACCAGAGCAATACCAGCCGATCTGGCCGCCGACGTTGATGATGAACAAGGCCACGGCGACCGAGGATTTGCATCAGACAATTACGTGGGGGGCGGCGCAACTCGGAATCTCGCAGGGCGTGCTCGACGCGGTGGCTGACGGGCTGCTTCAGGCAAGCGGCGACGTGTTGGTGCTCGTCGCGGTGTGGGTCGATCCCGGAGCGAGTGACGAGACTGCGGTCCGCGTCGCGAACCGCGACGCCGTCCGCAAGGCGATCGGAGTGTGCGTCGAAGGGCGAGACCCAGCTGCCGCTGCCGCACTTGTCGAGAATCGTGACACTCTCACGAGCCCCTTCTACAAGGGAGCCTGAGAGGTGCGTATCTCGGCCGTCGAGAGCCGCGTGTATCGCTACCCGCTCGATCCGCCCTTCCGCGCTGCCTGGGATCCCATCCCACGGGCCGAGCAGGAGGCGACCGTTGTCATCGTCCACACCGACAATGGGCTGACTGGCATCGCTTCGGGAGGCGACGGCTTACCCGACCGGGCAGCAATCGAACGCTTTCTCGTCGGGCTCGACCCGCTGCGCACCGAGGCTGTCCGGGAGGTATGCGAGACGATCGACCTCCATGGCGGGCGACCATGGGCAGTCGAGGTAGCGGTGTGGGATCTTGTCGGCAAGGCCCTGGATCAGCCGCTCTGGAAGCTCCTTGGCGGTCGCAACGAGAGTCTTCTTGCGTACGCGTCGAGTGGGGAACTCGTCGGGGCGGAGGAACGCGCCGAGCGATGCCTCGCGCTCGTCGATGCGGGAGTGAGGGCCGTAAAGCTCCGCTTCCATCTCGATGACTGGCACGACGACGTTGCCGTTGTTCGGGCGGTGCGCGATGCCGTCGGCGGTCGGCTCGAGATCATGGTCGATGCAAACCAGGGCTGGCGCATGCCGGGTGACCGCGCGGCGCGATGGGATGTCGCGACCGCAGCGCAATGTGCTCGCGAGCTCGAGGATCTCGGCGTCTACTGGCTCGAGGAGCCGCTCAGGGCCGACGATGCCGACGGGTATGCGACGCTTCGGCGCCGCACCTCGGTGAGGCTCGCCGCCGGCGAGCTCGTCCGTCAGCAGCACGAGGCGCGGGATCTCGTCGTACGTGGGCAGATCGACGTCGTCCAGGCGGACGTCCTCTTCGTCGGCGGAATCGGCGGTTGCCGCCGGATCGCCGCGCTCGCCGATCTGCACGGTCGCGCGTGGTCCCCCCACACGTGGTCGAACGGGTTGGGCTTCCTCGCGAACCTGCATGCCGCGATCGCATTCTCTCCCGTCCCTTTCGTCGAGGTGCCCTACGACCCGCCGACGTGGGCCCCTGAGCGCCGCGACTGGCTGCTTCCAACGCCGATTGAGATTGCCTCTGACGGCACCATCGCTCCCCCCGCCGGTCCTGGGCTGGGCGTGGAGATCGACCTCGACAGCCTCGAAAAATGGAGAGTCTCGTGAGAATGAAGGCAGCTGTGCTTCGGCTTCCCGGTGAACACGTCGAGGTCATGGAGGTCGAGCTCGATCCGCCGAAGGTGGGCGAGGTACTCGTCAAGGTGGCCGCGGCCGGCGTCTGTCACTCGGACGTGCGTCACGCCGACGGTGAGCTGGGAGCAGGGCTCTGTCCGGCGGTTATGGGTCATGAGGGGGCGGGCGTCGTCGAGGCAGTTGGCGAAGGTGTCACGCACGTCGCGCCTGGCGATCACGTCGCCTTCTGTTTTGTTCCTGCTTGCCGAGAATGCCGCTTCTGCCGCGCCGGCAAGCCGAACCTCTGCCTCGTCGTGGGGGAACACGGCTCGCGCGGGATGCTGATGGACGGCACGAGTCGTTTGCGCCTTCCCGATGGCACGGTGCTTCAGCACGGCCTGCGCACCGCGTGTTTCGCCGAGTACACGGTTGTTGCCGCGGGGGGCGCGATCCCGATCCCCAAGGAGTTGCCGCTCTGGCAGGCAGCCCTTCTTGGTTGTGGCGTCGTCACTGGTATCGGCGCTGTGCGTAACGTCGCAGGCGTTCAGTCAGGCGAGTCGGTTGCGGTGATCGGCTGCGGTGGGGTCGGCCTGCAGGTTGTCGCCGGCGCCAGGCTCGCAGGGGCCGGTCACATCATTGCGATCGACCGCGTCCAGGAGAAGCTTGAGCTGGCCCGCCTCCAAGGCGCGACTCACGTCATTGACGCCGCCTCCGTAACGGATGTCGCGACCGCCGTCCACGAGCTCACGGACGGTGGCGTCGACCATGCGTTCGAGGTCATCGGTCGGCCCGAGACGATCCGGCTCGCGTGGGACTCGCTCCGTGCGGGCGGGTCGGCTGTCATCGTCGGGCTCGCCCCGGTTGGTGTCGATGCAAGCGTGCCGGCGATCGAGTTCCTCTCGGACAAGTCGCTGAAGGGCACGTACTACGGCTCAGGCGATCCCGCGGCCGAGCTGCCTGAGCTGGCGGGACTGGCGCTTTCAGGGGCCATCGATCTTGCTCGCGTTGTCTCGCACCGGGCACCGCTCGAGGGCGTCGGTGAGGCACTCGAGCGTCTGCGCAACGGCGAAGGGGCGAGGACCGTGCTCCTAATCGATGAGGCCGCCGCCGGGGCACTATTGCCCGACGTGGAATCTAACGACCGCGGTTGTTCATAGGCAATTTCGCTAGGCGAAGTGTTCGCGCATTCGGTGCAGTGTCATACATACATATCGAACTGATAATATGTATGTATGACACGGCGAACGACCATCGAGATCGATGAGGAGCTCCTCGGCCGGGCGATGACGGCCCTTGGTTGCACCACCATGCGTGCGACCGTTGAGGAGGCGCTTCGTCGCGCTGCCGACATCGCGGAGGCAGAGACCAATCGCCTCGTAGCTGCGCAACGGGCGTACTTCGATCAACCCGATCCGCGGATTGATCTCGAGGTCCTTGGATCGGGCGAGATGTGGCGGTAACCGGCTGGATTCTCGACAAGAGCGCTGCGTCGCGAGCAGACCAGGATGACGTTGCATCGCAACTGCAAGCGCTCGCGGGCACGCTCTACGTCTGTCCGGTCGGCGAGCTCGAACGGTACTTCTCGACCCGATCGGCAACCGAGTACGACGGAGTTGCGGCAACATTGCGAGCGACGTTCCTCCGCGCGGAACCACCTGCTGACCTTCTTGACCGTGCTCTCGTCCTGCAGCGCGACCTGGCGCACCATCACGGCATGTGGCATCGCACGGCGATTCCCGACCTGCTTATCGCGGAGACCGCGCTCCACAACGGCCTCGGCGTGGTGCACGTCGACAGCGACTTCGACCGCATCGCCGAGGTCCGGCCCCTAGTCTCCCGCCGCCTCCGCTAGGCAATTTCGCCTCAGGCGAAAGCGCCCTACGCGGCCACTACACCCTGAGCCACGGCCCCGCTCTCGTGGCAGTCGCGACAACGAGCCTCGTACGAGTCAAGCTCACCGACGACGATGGTCTCGCCCGAGTAGGGAGCCGGTTGACGATCGACGAGGCGCTGCGTCGTCGTCGCCGGACCACCGCACCGGTGACACACCGCCTGGAGCTTGTCAACGAACTCGGCGTGGGAAAGCAGCTCGGGCATTGGCCCGAATGGCAGGCGACGGAAATCCTGGTCGAGCCCTGCGCAGATCACGCGCACGCCGCGATCGGCTAGGGCAAGCGCAGCTGCAACCACCGTCGATTCGAAGAACTGCACCTCGTCTATCCCGACGACGTCGTAGCCCTCAGCACGTGCGAGCACGTCCGCGACGCATTCGACGGGCACCGCTCGCATCCGCACCCCTGCGTGGCTCACGACATCCGCAACGTCGTAGCGATCATCGATCTGGGGCTTGAAGACGATCACGCGTTGCCCGGCGATCTCCGCGCGGCGCAACCGGCGGATCATCTCCTCGGACTTGCCGCTGAACATGGGCCCGCAGACGACCTCAAGCCAGCCGCCGCGTTGTGGGGGCACTCTGATCACGTCGCGGGATCCTAGAGAGAGCGGCGGCTGGCACGTCTTGCGAATGGTGACCTTGCTACACTCCCGGCCGCCTGCGCGGCGGCGTAGCTCAGCTGGTTAGAGCAGCGGAATCATAATCCGCGTGTCGTAGGTTCGAGTCCTACCGCCGCTATCTTTCCACCTGCTTTTTTCAACCGCGAAGAGAACGAGAAGAGATGGCCACCGGAGTCAGAGTCGCGATCACCCTTGCCTGCACCGACTGTAAGCGGCGCAACTACCAGACGCAGAAGTCGAAGCGCAACACGCCCGACCGGGTCGAGTTCCGGCGGTATTGCCGCTGGTGCGGCACGCACACGCTTCATCGCGAGACCAGGTAGTCAGCGGAGGGATTTGCAGTGGCAGGAGAGACAAGAAGGCAGCGACGCGACGCGCGTCGCGCCGAAGGTGACCCAGGTCCGCGCCATTCGGTGGCGCCTCCGGCTGCCCAGGTCGGCGAGCCTGCGCTCGAGGGCGCCGGTGTCGTCGTCCCGACGGTCGATACACGTCGGGGTGGGTTCATACGCGAGTCCATCGGCGAGCTCAAGAAGGTCGATTGGCCGAACCGGGCCCAGGTCATCCAGGGTACGGTGGTCGTGCTGATCGCCTGCGCCGTCGTCGGCGCTTTCCTCTGGGGTGTCGATCAGGCATTCCGTCCCTTCGTTCGTGACGTCCTTCTGTAGATGGAGAGTCGATGTTTCTCTGGTACGTGATCAACACCTACTCGGGTCACGAGAACAAGGTGAAGGCCAATCTCGAGCACCGAATCGTCTCGATGAACCAGGCGCCGCGGTTTCGTCGCGTCGTTGTCCCGA
>JANNQQ010000161.1:0-16744 GCA_031400835.1 Actinomycetes bacterium
TCCTCACAGCGCGCTTTCGTGAGGAGCTCCGTCGGGTGGAGGACACGCACGAGGCGATGCGGATTGCCGTTCGGCAGGCAGCTCCGGCAATCCTCGCCTCGGCTGGGACGGTCATCGCTGCGCTCCTCTGCCTCATGGTCGCGGAGGTCAACACGACCGCGGGTCTCGGCCCGGTCGGGGCGATGGGTATCGCGGTCGCGGCCATCGCAATGCTCACTCTGCTGCCCGCACTGCTCCTGATAGGCGGACGCCGGGCGTTTTGGCCGTACGTCCCACGGTATGGCTCCGAGGACGTGGCTGCCCGAGGAGCCTGGTTGCGGCTCGGTGGCTGGATCGAGCCACGTCACCGACGGGTTTGGGTCGGCACTGCGCTCGCCCTCGGTGCGATGGCCCTTGGGGCGGTGACCCTCGACGACGAGCTGACGAGCTCCAACGGTTTCCGCGGGTCGGTCGAAGCGGTGCAAGGTCAGCAGATCCTCGAGCAGTCCTTCCCGGCCGGCGCAAGCGCGCCCTCGACGGTGCTCGTCCTGCCCGGCGGCGACGTCGATGTCGCGCTCAGGGCGGCGCGCTCGTCCCCGCTCGTTGCCGGGGTCGGGGCACCCGAGACAGGGGAGCCGGGGACACGGTTCGAAGTGACGCTCGCGTCGGATCCCTTCTCGAAGGCAGGATTCGAGTCGATCGAGCCGTTGCGCACCGATCTCCGCGCCGCCGCGGGCGAGAAAGCGCTCGTCGGCGGCCCGACCGCCGAGGAGGCCGACGTCCGCGCGGCTAACGAGCGGGACACACGCGTCATCGTGCCGCTCGTCCTGATCGTCGTGTTCGCGATCCTCGTTCTCCTGCTGCGCGCCGTCGTCTCTCCGGTTGTTCTGATGCTCGCCGTCGTGCTCTCGTTCTTCGCCGCGATCGGCCTCAGCCTCGTCGGCTTCGAGCTGTTCACGGACTTCCCCGGAGAGGACCCGAGTTACGCGCTCTACTCGTTCATCTTTCTCGTGGCGTTAGGCGTCGACTACAGCATCTTCCTGATGGCTCGCGTCCGCGAGGAGGCCGAGCACATGTCGACGCGCGAGGCGATGCTGAAGAGCCTGGCGGTGACCGGCGGCGTGATCACCTCGGCCGGCATCGTGCTCGCGGGCACGTTCCTCGTGCTTGCTGTGCTGCCGCTCGTCGCGCTCACGCAGCTCGGTGTGACAGTCGCGGTGGGCGTGCTCATCGACACGTTGATCGTCCGCTCGATCCTCGTGCCCGCAATCACGTTCGACCTTGAGGAGCGCTCGTGGTGGCCGTCGCGCCTCTCACGTCGGCGCAGATCGTCAGCGTCTGGCTGAACCCGACCCACGCCGCGCGCGCCAGGGTTGGCGCGTCGTCTTAGCTCGACCGCGGTGCCGACGGAGCATCGGCGGCGACGACTTGCGCGGGCCGTGAGCCCACCGACAGCTCGGCCTCGAGCTCGTCGAGTGCGGCGCGAAGGATTGCGATTCGCTCGACGACCGGTGCGCTCGCGTCGGCGTCGATCGTGCTCGGCTGGGCGCCGCCGCCGAGCCGCTCACGCACCGTCTTGCGGCGCTCGGCTTCACGCGCCTCCTCCATCGAGTTCAACACGATCCCGATCAGCACGTTGACCACAACGAACGCCGCGATGAGGACGAAGCTGACGAAGTACAGCCACGACCAAGGGTGCGCTTCCATCCCCGCTTCCATGTACGTCGGGAAGTTCTCGAGCGTCAGCATCACAAAGAGCGTGAGCATCGCGCGCCCGATGTTCCCCCACTCGTCGGGAAGCTCGTCGGCGAACAGCGTCCAGCCCACCATGCCGTAAACGAAGAGCAGCATCCCTGTCGCGAGACCGATGGCGAAGAGCGGTGGGAGGCTCCGCCAGACCCCGGCGAGAAGCACCCTGAGGTCGGGGAACAGGCGGACGATGCGCACCACGCGGGCCAGCCGGGCGAGCCGGAGCAACGTCGACGACTCCCTGATCCCCGGAACGAACGCGATTGCAACGACCACGAAGTCGAAGACGTTCCACCCATCGCGGAAGAACTCCCACGGGCGGAAGCCGTGGGCGCCGATCCGGATCGCGAGCTCGACCACAAACATCGCCAGGCAGATGTCATTGACCAGGCTGAGCGTGTCCCCCCACCGGTCGTCGATCCCGCTGTAGGTCTCCAGTCCGAGCGCGATCGCATTCGCGACGATCACCGCAAGCACGCCGCCAGAGAACCAGTGCGACGCGACGATCGTCCGAAGACGAACGGTCATGGTGTCGAGCCGGCGATCGGGTACGTCGCAGCGACGCCCGGCTCGAGGTACGCGGCAGACGGGCTCCCAGCTGGGGTAAAGACTCCGAGGATCACGAGTGAGGCCACGGAGTCGACGTTCTCGACGATGTGCACCTCGCGTGGATGGAGCCGGAAGGCAGACCCGACGCCAAGCTCCTCGACAGCGCCGTCGAGATGGAGTCGCCCCGCTCCGCGCAGTACCCAGAGAACCTCGTCGTACAGGTGGTAGTGCCACGGCGCCTTGCCTGGTGGGATGTGGCCGACGAACGCGGTTCCTCGGGTCGAGCCGTTGTGCGGTCCATGGAGCATCTGGAACGCACGGGACCCCGTGGCCTGGTCCGACTCGACATCGTCGAGCGACACGACCGTTGCCAAGGCTCCCATCGGGGCATGGAGATCGACGTCTGCGCCGAGCGTCACGCGGACCGCTAGCAGCCCATCAGGCCCAGCCCGGAGTTGCATACCGACCCCGCTTGGAGCGAGAACCGAGGCAAGTGGTCTGAGCTCGTCGCTCGCAATTCCCTCTACCTCGATGGCGCCGCTTCCTCCATGGATCAGGAGCTGGGTGTCGTGGAGTGGATCGGTGAGATCGCACGCCGCATCGGGAGCTAGTTGGAGGGTGTCGAGTGCGAGCTCGGAGCCGCGCTCGGGTCGGACCAGGAGCCACCGCGTAAGCCCGTCCTTGACCTCGGCGGACGTCGTGACAGAGTCGGATACGCGCGTCATCGCAGCAGCATCGCAGTCTGTGCCAAGCGGTGTAGCACCACGGTTTACGCCGAGGTCGTAGGATCCGGTCCCGACCGGGCGCCCTGTTCCGGCTCCCGCTACCAGGAGGGCGCATCGATGCCCCTGATTCGTGTCGAGCTGTTCGACTTTCGCGTGAACGATGAGACGAGTGAGAAGCTGATCGCTGGGCTCACTGACGCGCTCTGCGCCGCGACCCACGAAGATCTCCGCGATCACACGTGGGTGATTGTCGAGGGCCACAACCCGAAGAACTGGGGACTTGGTGGCAAGCCGTGGCCGGTGGGGGAGATGCCGCCCGCACCGTGACAACGACGATGCTCCCTTCGGATCAGGTCATCATTCTCGACGGTGGTCTCGCCACCGAGCTCGAGGCGCGCGGCCACGATCTCTCGGGGAAGCTCTGGTCGGCGCGCGTCCTGCGTGACGAGCCCGAGGCAATCGAGGAGGCGCATCTCGCATTCTTCCGAGCGGGCGCGCAGGTCGCCATCACCGCGAGCTATCAGGCGAGCTTCGCGGGGTTCGCCGACGTCGGGGTCGCACCCGAGGAGGCTTCCGCGCTGCTGCGGCGTAGCGTCGAGCTCGCACGGCGCGCGCAGGCGCGCCGACGCACCGAGAGCCCGGATGGGCCGCCGCTGTACGTTGCCGCCTCGATCGGGCCGTTCGGTGCTACCCGTGCGGACGGCAGCGAGTATCGCGGCGACTACGGCGTTAGCCGCGACGAGCTCGCTGACTTCCACGGCCCTCGGCTCGCCGCGCTCGTCGCCGCCGGCCCCGATCTCCTTGCCATCGAGACTCTTCCGAGTCTCGAAGAGGCCTCTGTCGTCGTGGAGCGCCTCGCGGCTCACCCCGGTGTCCGTGCGTGGGTCAGCTTCACCTGCCGTAACGACCGGGAGATCGCTGACGGCACCGAGGTTGAGACCGCGATCGCCGCCGCGTGCGCCTCGGAGCAGGTCATCGCCGTCGGCTTCAACTGCATCGACCCCGGGCTCGTCGAGCCTCTCCTCGTGCGTGCGGCAGCCGTCACGTCCCTTCCGTTCGTCGTCTACCCGAACGACGGCCGTACCTGGGATGCCGGTGCGCGGCAATGGGATGGCAGTGCGCAGGGCTTCGACGCCGCTACGGTGCGGCGCTGGCGCGACCTGGGGGCTGGCCTCATCGGAGGCTGCTGCGGTGTGCGACCCGAGACAATTCGGCAGATATCGGAGGGGCTCTCGGGCTGACCGGCCGCAGCGAGGTTCGCACCGTCGGCGGCGAAAACACGGCTACCCTCACCTACGTGGCTGCGCGCGACGACATCCGTAACGTCGCCATCGTGGCGCACGTCGACCACGGCAAGACGACGCTTGTCGACGCGATGTTGTGGCAATCCGGGTCCTTTCGTGCGAACCAGGACATCGCCGAGCGTGTCATGGACTCCATGGACCTCGAGCGCGAGAAAGGCATCACGATCCTCGCGAAGAACACCGCGGTCCGGTACGGCGAGACGAAGATCAATATCGTCGACACCCCGGGCCACGCGGACTTCGGTGGCGAGGTGGAGCGCGGACTACGCATGGTGGATGGGGTGTTGTTGCTCGTCGATGCGAGCGAGGGGCCTCTGCCGCAGACGCGCTTCGTGCTGCGTAAGGCGCTTGAGGCTCGGCTGCGCGTCATCCTCGTCGTCAACAAGGTCGATCGGCCTGACGCCCGGGTGGAGGAGGTCGTCAATGAGGTCTACGAGCTGTTTCTCGACCTCGACGCGGATGAGAGCCAGATCGAGTTCCCGATCGTCTACTGCAACGCGAAGGCGGGCAAGGCAGGACTTGCAGTCGACGAGCTAGCCGACGACCTGCGACCACTCCTCGACCTGCTGCTCAAGACGATCCCGGCTCCTGTCTACGAGGAAGGGCATCCGCTTCAGGCGCTCGTGACGAACCTCGATGCGTCGCCGTACGTTGGCCGACTCGCCATCTGCCGGGTGCGTAACGGGACGATCCGGAAGGGCCAGCAGGTTGCCTGGTGCCGCGCCGACGGCACGGTCGAGCGCGCGAAGGTGACGGAGCTCTTCTTGACCGACGCGCTTGACAGGGTCGAGGCAGCCGAGGCCGGGCCGGGTGACATCGTCGCAGTCGCCGGCATTCCCGAGGTGACGATCGGTGAGACGCTCGCCGACATTGACGACCCTCGGCCTCTACCGGTCGAGCAGGTCGACGAACCGTCGCTTTCGATGACGGTCGGCATCAACACGTCGCCGCTTGCGGGTCTCGAGGGGACGAGGCTTACTGCGAGCCAGGTAAAGAGCAGGCTCGACGCCGAGCTCATCGGAAACGTTTCGCTCCGGGTGCTCCCGACCGAGCGACCCGACACCTGGGAGGTGCAAGGTCGCGGAGAGCTGCAGTTGGCGGTGCTGGTCGAGCTGATGCGGCGCGAGGGCTTCGAGCTTACGGTCGGTAAGCCGCAGGTCGTCACCAAGGAGGTCAACGGCAAGGTGCACGAGCCGGTCGAGCGGCTTGCGATCGACGCGCCCGAGGAGTACATCGGTGTGCTCACCCAACTTCTCGCACTGCGCAAGGGGCGGATGGAGCAGATGGTCAACCATGGCACCGGGTGGGTACGGCTCGAGTACCTCGTTCCAGCGCGTGCGCTGATTGGGTTCCGCACCGAGTTTCTCACCGAGACCCGCGGTACGGGGATTCTCCACCACGTCTTCGACCGCTACGAGCCGTGGCACGGCGAGCTTCGCACGCGACCGACCGGGTCGCTGGTTGCCGACCGGCAAGGCCCCACCACCGGGTTTGCGATCTCAAACCTGCAGGAGCGAGGCACGCTCTTCCTCGCACCGGGGGTGGGCGTCTACGAGGGGATGATCGTTGGCGAGAACGCTCGCTCCGAGGACATGGACGTGAACGCGACCAAGGAGAAGAAGCTGACGAACATGCGCGCCTCGAGCTCCGACGAACTGGTGCGCCTCATCCCGCCGCGTCCTCTGTCGCTCGAGCAGGCGCTCGAGTTCATCCGCGAGGACGAGTGCGTGGAGGTGACACCTGTGTCGATCCGGCTGCGAAAGGTCGAGCTCACTGCGACAAAGAGGCAGCAGTCGGCGAGCCGTAAGGCACGCGGGCTCTCATAGCGCGAACGTCGACTCGCTGGCGCCGTGCGTGCGGGGCGAAATACGGCCGATAGTCTGCTGGGGTGGGCGTAATGCTCGGACGGGTTCTGCGGAGTCTCCGCAATGCGGTCGCTGTGACGACGACGCTCTTT
Organism: Actinomycetes bacterium; assembly: GCA_031400835.1. GTDB lineage: Bacteria > Actinomycetota > Thermoleophilia > Gaiellales > Gaiellaceae > Gaiella. The sequence continues at coordinate 6,264 of JANNQQ010000161.1, forward strand.
CTCGTCTCAATACCCTGAACGGTCGAACGCGCTCCCGGGTGGAGCGCACGCAACGCCGATGTCCTCGTCGCCCGGCAAGAGTCCGATCTCCCGTAGAACTGGGATGGCCCGCTACCCGTTGGTTTGCCGTTCGCCGTCCTCCCTCCTCGTGGCCGCAAGGACGAGCGGCAGTGCCGTGCCCGAGGGTTCGAAACGACGGGCGGTCGGGCGGAACCTCGGGATGTAGCGGGTCTGGCCCACGGGTTGGAGAACCCCGGCAGCGGTCGCGAGATAGAGCGCGCCGAGGACGAGTGGTGGCCAGTAGTCGACGTCGGTCACCGAGTCCATGTGTGCCGCCGAGCCCGCTACGAGGGCCGCGAACGTCACGAGCGGCCACCCCACCATCAGCGCGATCACAAGGCGAATGCGGTGCTGACCCAGGCCGTCTGACCCTCCGGTAGGGCTCCAGCTGAGCGGGCGGCCTACCAGCCGGTCATGGAACGCAAACAGGTGAGCCCAGGCGTAGAGAAGCTTCGTTCGCATCGCCGAGAATCCGTAGGGGGCGCGATGCCAGAGCGGGAGCAGCACGAAGGTCTGCAGGAGCGCCGGGAGCAACAGGAGGTAGTTCCACCAGGCCACAGCGTCGGGAAACAGGCACACGAGAAGCACGGCGGGCAGCGGGGCGATGATCACCGCGAGACCCGTGTAGAGGAAGTACGTCATTCCGGCAAGGAACGTCAGGCGGGGTCGAAGTCCGATCGGCTCGTGCCAGAACTTTCGACTGAAGAGCAGCGACATCGACCCGCTGCACCACCGGTGCTGTTGATTGAAGAACGAGCGGAGCGTGCTCGGGCAGAGGCCTGTCGCGAGGACAAGCGGCACGTACTTCGTGCGGTACCCCTTGCACATCAGGTCGAAACCCGTGTGCACATCCTCCGAGTTCTCGACGAGCGCACCGCCGCCCGTCGTCTCGAGCGCACTTCGTCGGTAGATCGCGTTCGTGCCGACGCAGATGGGGCTTCTGCGGGCGTCGCGGCCGGGCATGACCCACCGATAGAAGAACTCCTGCACCGCTGCTGCACCGTTCTCCAGCCACCCCTTGTCCGACCTCACCTCGAAGTACTGCGGACTCTGGACGATGCCGACCTCGGCGTCGGAAAGGGCGTACGGAAGGAGCTCGGCAAGGAAGTCTGGGCGAGGGCAGAAATCCGCGTCGAAGACGGCTATGAAATCACCGTTCGAGCGGTGAAAGGCGTGGCGGAGGTTGCCTGCCTTCTTGAAGACGCCCTTGTCGGGCCGCGTCAGGTATTGAAATCCGAATCCGACCGCGAGCCTCTCTACCTCCCGCCGATCGGCGTCATCGAGGCAGTAGATCGTCAGAGGCCCGTCGTGCTCCAGCTCAGCGACGTGGGCGAAGGCATTCTCAAGCACCTCCAGGTCCTCACCGCAGTTGGGCAGGAACACGTCGACCGTTGGTTGCGCTTGCCCGCGCCACGCGATGACGTGTCGGTCGTGGCCTTCGAGGTCAAAGCGGCGATACGTCGTGTTCGCCGCGAAGCTGAGCCCGAAGTACAGAGCCCCGAGGACGACCCACAGCATAAAAGGGAGAAGCCAGACGCTGTTGAGTGAGAAGAGGAGCAGGGCGGTTGAGAGGCCGAGCCAACCCGCAAGCTGCGTCAGGCTGAGGAGCCTGTTGCATGGGTCGAGATAGACGACACGCTCACTGTCCGACGGGCACGTCGGTAGGAGAGCCGCGCCGTGCAGGGCGAGCGGATGTCTCACTCACGCGTACTCGGTGGGGCGCGGAAGCAGTTGAGCGTCGGTTCTGTCGAGCAGGTGGTCGCGCGGTGGAGCGATAGGCGCCTCTTCGTTTGTCGTTGCACGCCGAGTGCGCTCTCATCGGCATCTCATCGGGCCCTCGTAGAACCCGAGGAGTGTCACCGGAGGTAGGTGATGTTCACCAAACGTGAGAGGAGAGCACGATGAGACGACGAGGAATGATTGGCGCGCTCGGCGCGACGGTGGTGGCGCTTGCGATCGTCGGAGTTGCGATCGCGGGTGGCGGCCTGCCACAGGGCAGCGAGAAGGTAAAGCTCGACCCCGCGGATTTCACGACCAAGATCGACAACCCCTACTGGCCCATGAAGCCCGGGAGCAGGTGGGTCTACCGGGAGACGAACACCAAGGGGGACGTTGAGAAGGTCGTGATCGTAGTGACCAACCAGACCAGGAAGATCGCGAACGGCATAACCGCACGCGTAGTCATCGACACGGTCACGTCGAATGGTGAGCCGCGGGAGATCACGAGGGACTGGTATGCGCAAGACAAGACCGGCAACATCTGGTACCTGGGCGAATACGTTTCGAACTACGAGAACGGGAAGGTCGTCAACCACGACGGCTCGTTCGAGGCGGGTGTCGACGGCGCCGAGGCGGGTATCGCGATGCCGGCGAATCCGAGGCCGGGTATGGCCTATCGCCAGGAGTACTACAAGGGTGTCGCCGAAGATCGCGGAGCCGTCATCACGGTCGGCGAGGAGCAGGTGCAAGTGCCGTTCGGCTTCTTCAAGCGCGGCGTTCTCATGACTCGCGATCTCGTGCCGCTGGAGCCGAAGGTCCAGGAGCTGAAGTTCTACGCGCTGGGCGTTGGCCCACTGCTCAGCGTTCACACCGATGGTGAGGGTGGACGTGCGGAACTGGTGCGCTTTACGCGCGGGTAGCTCGTGCCCTCGGCTCCCTGCTTAAGGGGCGTGGACGAGTCGTCCACGCCCCGACGAACGGCGCAGGGGAAGTGTCCCGGGCGTCAGAGATCCTCAGGCGACGTCCTCGCGCCGATCCCACGGATGTCGCGGGACACGAGCATCCACAGCGCGAGGAGCACGGCGCAGCAGGCCATCGCGACAAGTGTTGCGTCGAGCCCTATGACGTCGGCAAACACGCCACCGAGAACGAATCCCAGAGGCATCCCTGCAAGCGAGCCCATCCAGTCCCAGGCGGAGACACGCGAGAGCTTGTCGTTGGGAATCTTCTTCTGCATCTCGCCCTCCCAGACCGCGACGAAGAGCCCGGCGGCGAGTCCTTCGATCGACATCGCCGCCGCAATCAGGGGTACCGGCGCAGCGATCGCAAAGAGCACCGGGGTCACCCCGGTGATGAGGAAGAGCAACGAGGCCACGACCATCGGTCGACGTAGCTGCAACGTCGCGGCGGCGATGCCGCCCAGCCCCATCCCAAGCGCAAACGCTGCTCCGATGATGCCCCACGCGATCGCGCCGCCAAGGTCGTTGCGCGCTACGAGCGGCCCGAGCACCTCGATCGGAGCGACGTAGAGCATAAGGAAGAGTGACCCGTTGATCAGAACCTTCCACAGCCAGCGGTGGCGCCGTACCTCGCGGAATCCCTCTGCGAGCTCGTGGATGAACGAGGCGCGATTCTCGGCCGAGATACCCGCCGGCCGCGGCTTCATCGCAAACAAGCAGCTGGCGGAGATCGCAAAGGTCACCGCATCGAGCCCGATCGCGGTTCCCGGCCCTACCGAGGCAACCAGAAGCCCGCCTGCAGCGGAGCCGACGACGTAGGTTGCGTTACGGGTCGCTCCGAGCATCCCATTCGCTGGTTGGAGAAGATGCGACTCGAGGATCTGCGGGAGCACGCCGGTCGAAGCGGGGCCGAAGAAGGCCTGTGCACTGCCGTAGAGCGCCTGGAGCACGAGGAAGTGCCAGAGCTCGGCGTTGTCCGTGAGGATGAGCCCGGCCAGCACGAGCTGGATCGCCATCCGCGACGCGTCTGCGGCAAGCATGATGCGTCTCCGCTCGAGCCGGTCGGCCCACACGCCGCCGATGAGTGCAAAGACGACGAGAGGGATCCCACCGGCCGCGAACACGACGCCGAGTGACTTCGGTGAATCGGTGAGATCGAGGACGGCGAACGCGAGCGCGATGTGAAACAGCCCGTCGCCGACGAGTGACACCGCCTGCCCCGCGAAGAGGAGCTTGAACTCACGGGTGAAGAGCCCGCGTGGTAGCTCGATGCGCATCCAGCCAGCCTAGTAGAGGCTTACTGTGGACTGAGAGCGTGCACGGATGGGGCCTTGCACCCGCACCTTCTACCCACAGCCAACCGCCAGACGGTCAGCTCAGGGACGACCGATCTGTCTCGCGAACGCCGTTGCCGTCCCGGTGAGGCGACGGCGGGGTTACGACGAAGGCTCATTGGCGGCAGCCACACCGAGTGCAGCCTCGTTGGCGGCGTCGGCGAGCTGGACTGCGGTGGCGGCGTCGGCTTGGAGGTGCGCCGGGCAGTGCGCGGCAGCCGAGCGGGCAAGCTCACCGAGCTCCTGGGCGGCCGCGGCGATCTCGAGCGGTACGGTGCGGGCCGTCGTGCGCGCGGCGGGGTCGTCGCGGCGGCGCAGGGCCTCGGTCCACGCGACGGCATCCGCGTCGGCAAGCTCGAGGAGTCGCCGCTGGAGTTGCGCAGCTCGCTCATCCACCACCGTCGAATCGGCCCATGTCCGCGACAGAGTTGCTACCAGCCGGACGAGTGCGGCCGCTAGGGCCGCCCCCACCGCTGCCGCGGATCCACCCGCAGGACCAGGCCCCGGGGCTGCGAGCGCTTCGAGGACCTCGGTGACCGTGCGCTCGGCGTAGGGACGCCCGCCGTCGGGTGGGAGGGCGCCCGTCATCGGCCCTTCGGAGGTGGGTTCGAAGTGCGCAGACGATGGACGATAGAGGAGCCCTATGGTCGAATGACCGCAGCCCAACCGTTCGCTCGCGCGAGGGGCGACATCCGGCCTGATCTGCAGTACGATCGCGTGGCACCTCGACTAGGAGGGCCGCTGTGAGACGCGTTGCCGTTGCGCTATCCGGCGGAGGACACCGAGCCGCACTCTTCGGTCTCGGCGTTCTCCTCTACCTCGTCGACGCGGGAAAGAACCGCGACGTCGGCTCCGTCGCCTCGGTCTCGGGAGGGTCGCTCGCGAACGGCTACGTCGCGCTCGCTGGGGACTACGCGGCCGAGACCCCGGCGTCGTTCGCGCGGGTCGCGTCGCGGGTTACCGGACAGGTCGCACGTGGGACGCTGTGGGCAACGGCGGTAACGAAGCTCTACCTCCTTGTCCTCGCGGTGGCGGGGGTCGCCGCGCTCTTCGTGCCGTGGCTACTGCCGCTCGCGCGCTGGCTGCAGATCGCCGTCCTTCTCTTGGGGCTGCTTGCGGTTGCGATGCTCGCGAAGCTGCGCGGGTGGGTCTGCGCCCGAGCGTTCCAGCAGACCCTGCTCAACCGGGGCGGAAAGGGGGTGCGCCTTCGCGACGTGCACCAAACCGTCGAGCACATCTTCTGTGCCGCCGACCTGCACACCGGCGAGCACGTGTACCTCTCGGGCGGATTCGCCTGCGCTTATCGCTTCGGCCATGGGAGCGCCGGTGACGTTTGGCTGCACGACGCCGTTCACGCTTCAGCCGCGTACCCTGGCGGGTTCCCAGCAAGGCGCCTCCGAGTCGCCCCGCACGGCTTCACCGGCGGGGCCGATCCGGCCGCTGCGGGCGCCTCGCACCTCGTGCTCGTGGACGGCGGAGTCTACGACAACATGGCCGACGAATGGGCGCTCGGCGTCCGCGACCGCAACGCGCGCTGGCCCGATCGTGACCCCTTCGCCATCCCGGACGAGCTCGTCGTCGTGAACGCCTCGGGCGCGATGGGCTGGAAGTCGACTCGGTTGCTCTCGCTCCCGCTCGTCGGGGAGCTGCTCACGCTGAAGCGTGACATCGACATCCTCTACGACACCACCACAAGTACGAGGAGGCGTTGGCTCGTCGATCGATTCGAGCACGGGATCGGCGGCTTGCATGGGGCGCTCGTGCACATCGCGCAGACGCCGTTCCGGGTGCCTCGTCGGATTCTCGAATCGACTCCTGCGGGGGATCCCCGCGCCGCCCGGGCCGAGGCGGTGCTCAGGATGCTCGGCGCCACCGACGCTCGTTGGGAACAGCTCGTCAAGGAGACGCGCGGGGTAAAGACCACGCTGAGCGGGATCGGTGCTGGCCCTGCCGCGCGTCTCGTCGAACACGGATACGTGCTCGCGATGGCGAACCTCCACGTGCTGCTCGACTACCCGCTCCTCGATGTTCCTGACACCGGGCGGTTCGACGAGCTCGCCCGCGGCGAGAGCGGCTCATGATCCAGCTCTCCCGTCTCGATGAGTGGACGAGCGGCCTCGACGACGCGACGGCGGCCACGGCCCTGCTCGCGCTCGGACTCCGGGGGCGCCGAGTCGCCGGTGCGTCTGGGCGCGCGGTCCACGTTCCGCCCATCCGAACCTGGACGCTCGGGGCGCGTGGGCTCACAGATCGCCTTGCCACCCCGGCGGTTGAGCTGGCGGCGGGTCTCAGCGAGAGGCCGTGCCGGGTAGCAGTGGGAGGCGACGTGATGGCGATCGAGGTGGCGCGACGGCTCCAAGCAGCGCCTACCGTGGCCGCCGCATTCGCCGCCCTGCAGCGTGAGCCCGGATCGTTGCGCCATCGCCCCTGGGGATGGCCGCTGCGCATCGGCCTGCTTGGCTTTACGGCGCCTGAGGCGAACGCGCTGGCCGCCGAGCTGAAGACGGTCGGGAGACTCCCGCCGCTGCTCGTCGACGTCCGCCGACTGGAGGAAGAGCCTGCAGCCGTGGACGTGCTCGTCTCGAACCAGCCGCTGGCCGAAGCGGCGGTGGCGATTCTGACCGCAAAGCCCGTCGCGAACCTCGTGCTCTTTGCGGGTGAGCCGCTCCAGCGATGGCCGGTCGTTGAAGGGCTCGTCACGACCATTCGCGCGGCGACCGGGGCGATGGGCGCGGCGATCGTTCCTGCCGGGTCGCTTGCGATGCTCGGGATTGTCGTGCGGGAGATGTCGCACGCGCTGCCGATCGATGTCGCGATCACTATGGCGTGGGGCGGCGAGGCGCTGCTGTGGGCAGAGGCGGACAGACTTGACCGCTCACTCGTTCCCGAGGTCGCGGTGCGGCGCGCGCGGGAGTTCCGGGCGGCCACGAGGGTGCTCGCGCACGCCATGCCGCCCGAGGCCCCGGCGGCGGCGATGGCGCTCGACGGCATGGCGGCAGGGGCGTTCGCCGGTGAGACGCATGAGGCGAGCAGCATCGCCGTGGAGAGCGATTCACTCGACGCGGCGCTCGACGCGACCGGCGATGCGCGCTGGCTTCAGGCGCGGGTTAACCCCGAGGCTGACGGCGAACTGAACGAGCTCGCGATCGGCGCCAACGAGTTGCTCGTGTTCGTTGGGCCGGCTGAGGAAGGTGCGCTGCAAACCGAGTCGGCGTTCGACGACAGCAAGCTGCCCTGGCGTGAGGAGGACGCCGACGCCTTCCGGCTCACCGTGGTGCTCGCCCCGCTCGTGCCGCGGGGCGAACCGCAGGCACGGGAGCTCGAGCTGCCGCGGTTCGGTCGCAGCCAGGACGTTCGCTTCGATCTCGAGGTGCCGGTCGGAACAACGGAGGTGTCTGCCCGTATCCTCGTACTCTTCCGAAACCGCATCCTGCAGACCGCCGTGGTGACGGGGCGGGTCGGCGAGTCAGCGGCGCTGACCGAGCTACTCGCGCTGCTGCCCACTCTCACCGGGCTCGATGAGCGGCGGGTCTTCGATGCCGCGTTGCTCGCCAACCACGACACGAAGGGCCTTCGGGCGCTGATCGCGCACGCCTCGCCGCGGACGACCGTTAGCGAAGGCGGTGCCGTCCAGGCCACGATCGATCACCTCGCGGCCGTGCTCCTTCGCGCCGCCGACCTCAAACCGGCGCCGAACGGTCTCGCCTCGAAGCGCGCCCGTGAGATCCTGGTCGAGCTGGCCGTCCACGGGCGCGAGCTGAACGACGGGCTGGAGACGCTGGCCACTGCGAAGCGTATTCAGGTCGTGACCGCCGGCGGTGACTGGTTCCTCCCCATCGAGCTCGCGTACGAGCGCGAGGCTCCAAACGAAGGAGCGATGGTCTGCGAGAACTTCCGCCGCGACCCGACTGCGTGCGGGCCGGCATGTCCACAGAGCCTCGACGTCGTTTGCCCGAGCGCGTTCTGGGGATTGTCGCGCACGATCGAACGCCACCGCTTCGACCCCGGACTACGGGAGAACATCGGGACGCAGATCGTACTCGTCGGTCAGCCGCGCGCGAAGCGCAGGACGCTGGTGCTCGAGCGCGCACTCGTAGGGGCGAGCGCGCGCGTGAAGCCGCCAGATCTGGCGCCGGCGATCGCCGCGCTCGGCGCCCCGGTGTCGAGCGCGTCCGACTGGACGGCGTGGGAGACGGCGCTTGCTGCCGCGGACACCCAGCTGCTCGTGCTGCTACCCCACACGAACTACGCCGATCCGTCGCTCGAGATCTCGAACAACAAGCTCAAGCGCGGCCGGATCGAGCGGAGGCACGTGACTGGAGGCCGCAACGTCGAGCCTGTGGTGGTGCTGTTCGGCTGCCGGACGGCGGGGACCCGCGGCGACCCTGGCGGTTTCGCCTCGCGTTTCATGATGAAGGACGCGGCGATCGTGTTCCACAGCATCGCTGACCTGAAAGCAGGGCACGCGGCGCAGCTGACTGAGCGGCTGGCCACGTTGCTGCGCTCGGCCCGAGAGCGTTCTGCCGTGAGCGAGCTCCTCACCCAGTTCCGGCGAGATGCGGTGCACGCAGGGCTGCTGGCCGCGCTCGCTATCTCTGCATACGGCGACGCTGACTGGAGGTTGTAGGTGTTCACGATCGAGATGCTCCCCGCGCAGCGCGGCGACTGCCTGTGGCTCACCTACGGTGAGCTACCTGATCTCCATCACGTGCTGATAGACGGTGGGCCTAGCGAGACGATCCCCACGCTGGTGCCCGAGCTCGAGCGGCGGCTGAAGGCTCTTCCCGGCCGCTCGAACCGCGTCGAGCTGCTCGTGGTTACCCACATCGACACCTACCACATCCAGGGCATCGTTTCGTTGCTCTCGGATCACGCCCGCGTAAAGCTGTTCCGTGACGTCTGGTTCAACGGGTTCGAGCACCTTGGCGGCGATACGCTCGGTGCACCCGACGGCGAGCGTCTGACCGCTGCCCTGCAGACGCAGCCGAGCCGCTGGAACAAGGCGTTTGGCGGCGCCGCCGTGGTCGTACCCGAATCCGGGCAGCTGCCGGTTGTCAAGCTGCGCGGCGGACTCGAACTGACCCTCCTCTCGCCGACCCCTGCGTCCCTCGCGAGGCTCGCGCCGAAGTGGCAAAAGGAGTGCGAGAGGGCGGGCCTTATCCCCGGGAAAGGGGCAGCCGTGCCGCGCTCCCAGCAGCGAGACGACCTGCTCGGTCTCGACCTCGATGCTGCCGCGGCGCGCACCTTCCGCGGCGACCGGGCCGAGCCGAATGGCTCGAGCATCGTCTTCGTTGCGTCCTACGGCGGCAAGAGCGTTCTCTGTGGCGCCGATGCGCACGCCGGGATCCTCGAGACCAGCCTCGACCGACTCGGCCCCGGTCCGCATCGGTTCACGGCGGTGAAGATCAACCACCACGCCTCGAAGGCGAACACGAGCCGTGCTCTCCTCGAGCGGATCCGGTCGAAGCACTGGCTCGTCTCGACCGACGGCGCCCGGTTCCACCACCCGCACGTCGAGACGCTCGGTCGCATCGTGGTCACGCAGGACAAGCCGGTCTTCCACCTGAACCACGTGACAGACGAGCCTCACCTGCAGGACCTGATCGACGGCGCTGGTGACCGCTACTCGGTGCGGCTACCGCGCAAGATCGGGAGTCAGCACTCCGCGGGGCTTCTCGTCAAGCTCGACTGAGAGCTTGCCATCGACTGCACCTCGCGTTTGTCGATTCTGTTGAGGCCGACACGCAGGGCATGCGCCTCGTTCTGCCGTCGAGTGTCGGCTGATACTGCAGCGCGCGTCAGCCGATCTTCTGCTCCCAGCGCGAGACGGCGTACGGTGCGCCTGGACGAGCTCCGATCGCAAGGATGGCTGTGCCATCCGCCGTCGCGCGGGCCGAGCGGACCGACGCAGGATCGCGTACGAAGACGAGTGTCCCGGACGGGGCGTCGAGCTCTTCGCCGTCAACGGTGAAGACGGCGTGGCCGCTCATGACCGCGAACAGCTCCTCGTGGCCCTCCGTGCCGTATTCGGTGTCATCACGCTCGTCGTGCTCAATGATCATCGTGTCTCCGGCATTTCCGGTGACGCCGTTCACGCCGAAGGACTGCACATTGAAGTGGCGCCGCACGAGGTGGAAGGCGGCGTCGGTGATGTCCTCGTTGGCGGGATCGACGGTGGCCAGATCAGGAATGTCTGCCAGGCGGATCGCGGAGAAGGGGGCAGTGCTTGAGTCAGTCATGGCCGCGGATACTGACAGGTTCGGCGAGCAGGGTCGAGTTCACGACAACGATCGACATGCGGCCGACCTGCCAAGGGACCGCGACGGAGAAAGTGAAGCTGTCGAACGTCGACGCGAGTCTCGCAACGCTCGTCATCGACACCCGCCCCACACCAGACAAGCGGTATCGG
>JANNQQ010000162.1:0-5458 GCA_031400835.1 Actinomycetes bacterium
CGCGGTGGAGCGTGCGCTCCAGGTCGACGAGTTGTTCGTCGGTCACCTCCCGACCTTGACGCAAGGCGTTCAGCGCGGGGTGCCTCTCAACAACCTCGAGGACGCGGGCGTCCACGCGGCGCTTGTATTCTTCGATGAGGATCTGCTGCCCACCCTCACCTATCGAGATGTAACCGTGGGTCTCGATGAAATCGGGCAGGTCGATCTTCAAAAAGGCGCTCGGACGGTTGCGACGGTTTTTCATCTCCGGCGCGAGGTCGCGGATGATCTGGGTGAGTTGCGCGGGCGTGGCGGTCGCAAGGTCAGGGGAGAGCGCGAGCTTGGCGCTGGGTGATGAGGCGATGCGCTCTGCGACGTCCGGTAGAAGGCTCACGTCCTCTGCAATCGACTGAAGCAACTGCGGCGACGGAGTGGCCTGGAGGATCTGGAGCTTGAGCCGCTCGACCTTGTGGGTGAAGGTTTCGGCGGCCACGTCGACATCGGCGGCAAAGCGAAGCAGAGGCGCGATGTGGAGACGGAGGAAGTCCAGTCTTGCCGGGGTGATGAGCGTCCAGAAATCGGCTTCCCACGCTGGCGCCACCTGTAGCCACACCTTCTTAACGGGGAAGGAATCACGCGGGACTCGGGCCATCATGGCGCGCAGGTCGGTCATCGCCTGGCGAAAGGCCTCGGCGCTGTGGTCCGGAAGGTGACACTCGAGGATCTTGAGTCGCGTGTTGAACACCGACACGAGCACCGGCATGTCGATAGGCGGCTTGCCGTCAGCCTTTTTGTTGAAGTCGTTCTGCCAGAAGTCGATGATCTTGAACTCGGTCTTCTTCCCGTCCGGTAGACGGTCCAGGTACTTACAGGCTTGGTGGCAGCGCGTGCCGCGGCCGATCATCTGCCAGAGTTTGATACGCGACTGCACCGGCTTCATGAACACAAGATTCACGGCCTCCGGAACGTCGATGCCGGTGTCGAGCATGTCCACGGAGATGGCGATGCGCGGCAGATTGTTCTTCTTGAACTTGGCGATGAGGCCGTCGCCATAGCTCCCGTCTCGCACCCGCTCGGTCGTGGACGTGATGACCTGCGCGAGGCCCACATGTTGCGGGTACATCTCCTCGAAGACCTCGGCGATGCGGTGGGCGTGGTTCTTGGTCATCGCGAAGACGATGGTCTTACCGGGCAACTGGCCGGACTGGTCTTTGAGGCAGTTCTCCATGACTTCCTCCCATTGCTTGCGGAGGGTGTCTTTGTTGCTGACCTCGACTTCGATCTCCGTGCCGGCATAGTCGAGACTGTCGGGATCAATGCCCTGCTCGGCGAGGGCGTTCCGATCCTCCTCGTTGAGATCCACGCCCTTGATGCCCTTGCGCTGGAACCCGGTGTGCGCTTGGTACAGGCTGAAATCGACGAGGAAGCCCTCTTTCACTGCCTGCGGATAATCGTAGAGGAAGGTCGGCACGTTGGCATCGCACCCGAAGAGCCGAAAGGTGTCGCGGTCGATGAAGCTGGCCGGGGTGGCGGTCAGACCGATCATGCGCGCGTCGAAATATTCGATGACTTCGGTGAAGCGCTTGAAGAGCGAGCGATGCGCTTCGTCGAAGATGATGAGGTCGAAGAAGCCGGGGCTAAACTTCGCGTAGCAGAGCGCCAGCGTCTGCTCGGTGGCGACGAAGAGGCGCTTGGTCTTGTCGACCTGATGGGTGTAGATCCGGTTGCGCGGCTCATGCGGGAGGTGCGCTTTGAAGCCATCGGTGAGGGTTTGATCGACGAGGGCGTCGCGATCGGCGAGGAAGAGAACGTTTTGCGCCTGATGGGCACGAAGAAAGACATCGATCAGCGCCATGGTTGTACGTGTCTTGCCGGTGCCGGTGGCCATGACGAGAAGCGCGCGGCGCTGGTTGGCGGCGAACGCTTCTGCGACGCGGCGAACGGCCTCGTGCTGGTACGAGCGGTCGACGATGGCGTTATTTATGGCCGTCGCTTCGAGCGGTAGTCGGTTCTGGCGCAGGAACTTCAGGCGCTCAAGATCGGTGGGCGTGAAGAACCCAGCGACGAGCCGCGGATTGGCAAGGCCGACCTCCCAGAACCAGGTGTCATGACCGTTGGCCATGAAGCCGAACGGGGAAAAGGTCTGCTTCTTGGCGATCTCGGTGACGTAGTGCCGGAGTTGTTCGTCCGCCTCGCGCGGGTTTCGAGAGCATCGTTTGGCTTCGACCACGGCGAGCACGTTGCCGCTGGCGTCGTAGAGGCAATAGTCAGTGACGCCGTTCCAAGGTTCCGCGTCATAGCCATCAACCGGAACCTCAAGCCGGACCTGCGTGCGGTCGTTGAGTTTCCAATCAGCCGCCTGCAATTGCGGGTCGATGTACTTGGCGCGGGTTTGCGCTTCGTTGGGCGTCATGAGGGCATGAAGGCTCGCAGCGCCCGAGGGAGGCGCGGCGGCCTCGTCCTCTTCCCCACACTTCTCGTCGCCTCTCCGTACCGCCCGAGAGCCAGAGAGCGACGCTGAGACCCACTCGCGCTGTTAACCAGTTTCCGTTCCGAAACCATGATCGGGAGAGCGTAACACGCCCCGAAGCGTCACGGAAGGCGCGGACTGTCCACGAAGGTCGCGGGGCACGCACCGAAAGTCCTTGGAATTAGGAGAGAGCCGCAGGTTGTTCGAAAAGAGGATCACCGTTGGAGTAGGGACCGGGGTCGCCCCCGGCCCCCTCCGCAGATCCGGACGTGCGGCATTACCGCATCCGGCTCCCGCCTCAGGTGCTGACGCATAGCCGCTGCCAGGGGTAGGGATGGCAGATCCACGGGGTTGGTATCCAGCGTCGGACCAGACGCCTTATCCGCGTCCAGGGAACATGTCGTCCCTGGCTGCGCCGATTCAGCGTCTGCCACCAATGCCGGATCATCGCCCAGCGGAACGCGCCGAGCGCATGGCTGTTACCAGGGACGCCGTAGTAACGCGAATGACCGCGCACGACTGCGGCCAGGTATTTGCCCTGCTCGGGGATCGGGTCGTGCATGCGGTTACGCAGGGCATCCTTCACCTCGCGCAACTTGGCTTGCAGCCTCTTACGCATCGTCTGGCGACGCACCGTGTGCTTTCCTGAGCGGGTGACCCCACACGAATGCGTGAAGCCCAGGAAGTCGAAACTCTCGGGTTTTCCCTGACCCCGCGACTGCCGGTCGGCCGCCGCGAAGCGGCCGAACTCGATCAAGCGAGTCTTGTCCGGATGCAGTGTCAGATTGAACCGCGAGAATCGCTCCCGCAGCTCCGCCAGAAAACACTCGGCCTCGTGACGATACTGAAAGCCCAGCACGAAATCGTCGGCATATCGCACGATGATCACATCACCGCGCGCTTGCCGCGCTCTCCACTGCCGGACCCAGAGGTCGAATACGTAGTGCAGATAGATGTTGGCCAACAGCGGGCTGATACTCCCACCCTGGACTGTCCCAGCCACACTGCGTATTCGCTTCCCATCCTCCAGCACGCCCGCATCCAACCACTTACGGATTAGACGCAAGACGCGCCGGTCGGCCACGCGGTGCTCGACGAACTTCATCAGCCAGCCGTGGTCGAGGGTATCGAAGAATCCACGGATGTCCGCGTCGAGCACCCAGTTCACCTTGCGACGTTCGATCCCGACCGACAGCGCGTCCAGTGCCCGATGCGGGCTGCGCCCCGGACGGAATCCGTATGAAAACCCGACGAATTCGGTCTCATAGATCGCGTTCAGCACCTCGACCGCCGACCGCTGGACGAGCTTGTCTTCCAGCGTCGGCACACCGAGCGGCCGCTGCCGCCCGTCCGTCTTGGCGATGTACGCGCGACGCACCGGCTTCGCCCGGTACCCACCTCGTCGCAGTCGCTCCGACAGCTCCCGAAGGTTGTCCTCCAGTCGCTCGCCATAACTGCGCCACGTTTCGCCGTCCACGCCTGCCGAGGCGTCCCGCTTCAACGCGAGGTACGCCGCGTGCAAGCGTCTGACGTCGTACACGTGGTGCAGCAGAGCGGTAAACCGCTGTCGCCTGTCCCCTCTCGCTGCTTCACGTACCCGATCGAGCGCACTGCTCGCACCTACCCGGCGCTGAGTCCGGAGCGCGTTTTGCCCGATCGGATTCCCCTTGGCCAGCCCCCTTCCCTCCACCGCCTCCGCTGCCGGTCGCCCGGCGTTGTTCGGCGACTTCCTTGGTACTACGGGACTGTCCGACTTCCCGCGCTCGTCCATCATCGGCGTACGTCCTCGGACTTTCCGATGCGGCCTCCGACTCCCTCAGCCGAAGGCGAACGCGGGATCTCCCGGCTCCCGTGCGAGATGTTTCCGTACGTGCTCGGGGTCTCGGACCGCGCGGGCTCCGACCCCATCTCGCGATCACGATGGAGTCGATGTTGCCTTCCGACTGAGCCAAAAGCGTCGGCAGCCCGGAGTGGTTCCTGGTTTTCGCGGCTCAATACCCGGCCCGCACGTGCCCCTGTCCACGCTTCGACGGCGCCCTCACGGACGACGTCGCAGGACTCGGGGTCGGTGTGGCTCGCTATTCCTTCACCGTATGGCTCTCTCATCCACTACATCTCGCCGGTTTTTGCCGGCGCACTGGCTCCCCAGGGGTACCGCGAATCACAACGTGGCGGATCATCGTGGCGTAGCAACGTCAGTCTACGGTACCAGAATCGGTGCTCCCCCTTACCGTACCAGGATCGGCGGCGGGGTTCACGAGGCGACCTCGAATTAGTGCGAATGGGTCTACCGGTCTTTCACTTGGCGGATCGTCCAGTCCCGCCGCAGATTGCCAGTATGCTCCGTTGTAGATGACTAGGTCTGCGTGGGGGAACGAGCCGCCATTTGCATGAGTTTCTAGTACTGCATCAGGACCCGTCGACCATAGCAGATACGCGTCCCCAGAAGACAGGTACCGCAGGCGACGGCCCCAACCATCGACGCTGGCAATTTCTGCGCCCTCGTCCGATAAACTCGTTGCCGGCGTGTCGATGAAGTCACACTCAGATCGCACTGGGTAGCTTCCGTGCTTGGCCTTGTAGACCTCAAGCGACGCTGCCGCAGATTTCAAGACTCTGTCGGTCTCAAACGTCCGCTTCATTTCGTCAATTGAACACGGACAGCACAATGCCGAAGCGAGGAGAACTCCCACGAAGCTGAACCAAGTCGGGTAGCTGACGCGGGCCTCGATAAGACCGTTCTTGAAAGTCGGATGGACTTGTCCGGCGGCCAGATCACATCGGCGATTACTCATCATGGAATTCCCGTTGGCTGTCGAGTTGGAGACTGCCAATCCGAGTATGTTTCCCAATGCCCAATCTTGGGATCTCCAAGCGGAACGAGGGTCGCATCTCCGAACATGTGCCAACCGTCGATAACATCGACGAAGTCCCAGCCGTCAGCACCATGCGGTCGAATCGCGGTGACCGCATGTATCTCCACGCCACCAACAACCTGAACGACGAGCG
>JANNQQ010000163.1:0-2106 GCA_031400835.1 Actinomycetes bacterium
GGGGGACAGTCACCAATGACCACAACGACCGCACTGGCCGGGCTGACCACCACCAAGTCTCCCTTCATCGAGCAGGCCCAGGCGAAGGGTGAGCTCTACATCACCCAGCCGTACGAGCTGTACACCGAGGACAACCACGAGGCGTGGCGTCAGCTCTACGACCGGATGCTTCCCAAGTGGCAGAAGTACGCCAATCCGCACTTCCTCAAGGGGATCGAGAACCTCTCCCTCGACCCCACCCGCGTTCCTCGGCTCGAGGACGTCAACAAGTTCATGGCCCCCCTCACGGGGTTCCGAGCCAAGGCCGTGAGCGGATACGTCCCCGCCTATCTCTTCTTCGATTGTCTGCGCAATCGCGAGTTCCCCACCACGATCACTATCCGCGATCGCAGTACGCTCGATTACCTCCCCGAACCCGACATCTTCCACGACATCGCCGGCCACGTCCCGATGCACACGGACAAGGCCTTCGCCGAGGCACTGGTGCGCTTTGGAGAGTGTGCCCGGACGGCGGCGGAACTGGTCGCAGGGATCAAGGACGAAAAGGAGCGGGTGCGTCGGGTCATCAGCATCCAGAAGGCGCTGGCCCGCTTCTTCTGGTTCACGATCGAGTTCGGCCTGATGAAGGGACCGGGGGGGAAGGGGATCAAGGCGTACGGCAGCGGGCTGCTCAGCTCCTATGGCGAGATCGAGCATTGCATCGAGAGCCCGCTGGTGCAGCGCTACCCCGTCCAGCTCGAGTGGGTGGTCAACCAGTACTTCGAGATCGACCACCACCAGCCCCTCCTCTTCGTCGTCGATTCGTTCGACCACCTCTTTGAACTGGTCGGTCAGCTCGAGCGCTGGATGAAGGAGGGGAAGCTCGACAACGTCTCTCCCGGCGAGCCCGAGATGGGGGAGGCGGATGTGAAGTCGTTCCTTGATGCCGGAGTAGGACGCGCCTAGCGCCTGGAACCTGGAGGGGCGGCAGCCGGCCCCGGGCCGATCTTGCCGGAAACTCGCCAGGCCCCAGGCCCCAGGCCCGTAGTTCCCTCGACAACGAACCCAGGAGGCCGAGATGGCCACCGCCGTCAAGCCGTCCAACACCGTCGCCCACGACACCTTTCCGATCAACGGGACCGATTACATCGAGTTCTGGGTCGGCAACGCCAAGCAGAGCGCGCTCTACTATCGCGCCGCCTTCGGCTACGAGCTGGTCGGGTACCGGGGCCCCGAGACCGGGGTCCGCGATCGCGCCAGCTACCTCCTCCAGCAGGACAAGATCCGTTTCGTGCTGACCTCGGCGCTCGGTCCCGAGGGTCCCATCGCCGAACACGTCTCGCGTCACGGCGATGGGGTCCGCGACCTGGCCTTCTGGGTCGACGACGCCCGCGACGCCCACACCAAGGCGGTGGAGCGGGGCGCCCGGTCGGTGCAGGCCCCCACGGTCGCCAAGGACGCACAGGGCGAAGTGGTCATCGCCGCCATCGCCACCTACGGTGAGACCATTCACTCCATCGTGGAGCGGAAGAACTACACGGGCCTCTTCCTCCCCGGCTTCGTGCCGATGACCTCGGAGTTCACTCCGGCAGGGGTAGGGCTCAAATACGTCGACCATTGCGTCGGCAACGTCGAGCTCGGCAAGATGAATGAGTGGGTCGGCTTCTACGAGCGGGTCCTCGGCTTCGCCAACATCCTCACCTTCGACGACAAGACCATCAGCACCGAATACTCGGCGCTGATGTCAAAGGTGATGTCCAATGGCAACGGTCGGATCAAGTTCCCGATCAACGAGCCGGCCCAGGGCAAGAAGAAGTCACAGATCGAGGAGTACCTCGACTTTTACCGAGGCCCCGGCGTCCAGCATATCGCCGTCGCCACCGACGACATCGTGAAGACCGTCCGCGCCCTCAAGTCGCGCGGCGTCGAGTTCCTCCGGGTGCCCAAGACCTATTACGAGACCGTCCTCGACCGGGTCGGCAAGATCGACGAGGACATCGCCCCGCTCGCCGAGCTCGACGTTGCCGACGCAATGGTCGACGTATTTGAGCCCTACCCCTGCCGGAGTGAACTCCGAGGTCATCGGCACGAAGCCGGGGAGGAAGAGGCCCGTGTAGTTCTTCCGCT
>JANNQQ010000164.1:0-2870 GCA_031400835.1 Actinomycetes bacterium
CGAAGCCATCGCCGCCGAGCTCCGCCGCGGAGGGGCGCGACTTGAGGGGTACGTCACGAACGAGCGGCTCGCCGCGTTGTACCGCGGTGCTGTCTGTCTCATTCAGCCCTCGCGATTCGAGGGCTTTGGTCTCCCTGTCGGCGAGGCGATGGCATGCGGCACCCCGGTTGTCATCGTTCCCGAGCCAGCACTGGTGGAGGTTGCAGGTGGGGCTGCGGTGATCGTGGAGGAACGCGATCTCGCCGCTGGGATCGCGCGCGCAGTGGCCGAGAGAGATCGACTCCGGGTTGCGGGGCTCGAACGGGCAAGCGCGTTGACGTGGCGGGCGACCGCCGAGGCGACGGTCAAGGCGTATATCGAGGCGCTCGTCGTATGACGGTCTCGGCGGTTGTCGTCTCGCACGGGCATGCCAGCGATCTCGCAACGCTCCTCCCCCTACTCAAGGCGCAGGTCGACGAGATCGTTGTGGTCGCGAACCTCCAAGGCTCTGTGCCGGGGGTGCTCCCCGACGGAGTGAAGGTGATCGAAAACGCACGACCTCTGCCGCTCGCGGAGAACATCAATCTCGGGACGGCCGCCACAACAGGTGCGTATGTCCTCAACATCAACCCTGACGCGACTCCCGATCCCGGTGCCGTCACAAAGCTCGCACGTGTGCTCGACGAGCATCCTCGCGCGGGGATCGTCGGCCCGGCGATGGTCTGGCCAGATGGGTCGCCGCAGCCTTCGCGACGTCGCTTCCCGACCGTCAGCGGAACGATCCTGAGGCGCACGCCGCTCCGCAAGCTCCGCGATCCCTACACGACACAACGCACCCACTACTCCCTTGACGATCATCCGACAGGCCCGGTCGAGGTGGACTGGATGCTCGGGGCGTTCCTCCTGCTCCGTCGGGAGATGCTCGATGAGATTGGCGGGTGGGACGCCGGTTTCCGTCACTACGTCGAGGACATCGACCTTGCCTACCGGGCGATGCGAGCGGGGTGGGAGCGCTGGTACGTGCCCGATGCAATCGTCCGCCATGCCTACGCGGCGGTTATCGATCGGAAATTCATCTCGCGTCACACGCTTTGGCACCTGCGTGGGATGGCGCGCTTCGTGCGCAAGCACCCCGAGACCTTGGCGAGGCTGTGACGGACAAGGCCGAGCAGTACGCGCACAAGGCCGACGGCTGGAGCGATCGGGAGTATGCCGACCCTGCTGCCTACCTTGAACACCGAGCCGACCTCGTCATCTCGCTCGGCCCACGCTGCAATGCCGGTGAGCCTGTGCTCGACCTCGCGTGTGGCGACGGAGGGCTCGGGACGGTGCTGCTCGATCGTGGACTTCGCTACCGGGGCGTTGACGTCGAGCCCGCGATGGCCGCCGCCGCTGGACGACGCCTCGGCGAGCGAGCGACCGTCGAGGTTGGCGATCTGAACACGTACGCGCCACCGGAGACCGTCACCACCACCATGGTCTTTCGTGCCCTCTACTACGCGACCGATCGTCCCGCCTTCTTTGCACGAGCTCGAACGTTCACGTCCGGCAAGCTCGTGTTCGATCTCAATCCGCGGCAGTACCCGCTTCCGGACGTCGTGCGGGAGCTTCGAGAGGCCGGTTTCGAGAACGTTGAGCTCCGACCGTTCTTCATTCCGCAAACGGTGAGACTTCCGCGTCCGTTCATCGCGGTGCTTCGATTCGCCGAGAGATCAGGACCACTCGCAAGGTTGGCGCTGCGGTTTCGTTTCACGTACGTCATCGCCGCCTTCTAGATGATTGATTCCGAATTGGCGTGCTGTCGGGGAGTGTCTGCACCAAGCAGCGTGGCTGGCTCGGTCAGCGGTAAGGCCGGTGTTGCCTTGCTGCTGACCGAGACGGCCGCGATGCGCCGTGTGCGGGCGCTCATCCGGGAGTGCGTGAATTCGGAATCAATCATCTAGGCAGGCACGACGCTGAACGAAACCCGAGCGCCGAGGTCACGTGCATCACTCGAGTTCTCGGGGTCGATCTCGCTGGGCTTGAATGTCTCTGCCTCGATCTCCATCCGCCATGGCCCAGCCGGTGCGGCGAGCACAACGTCGCGCAATCCGCAGGC
The DNA here is from genome assembly GCA_031400835.1 of Actinomycetes bacterium. GTDB lineage: Bacteria > Actinomycetota > Thermoleophilia > Gaiellales > Gaiellaceae > Gaiella. The sequence goes on from JANNQQ010000164.1 coordinate 2,078, forward strand.
CGGCACGTAGACGGTCTCCGCGCCGGTCGCGGAGGAGAGCGAAGGTTGCCTGTCTTTCCCCACAACGAGTGGGCCGATTCGTACCGTGATCTGGCCCGGAAGCCGTACGCCGTCGGGGCAGAACGTTTCACGCGAGAGTCGCACGACAGCAAGAGAGTCGCCGTCCTCGGACACATCAAAACGGTTGTAGGCCGCAGCCCCCTTCATCCAACCGTCTCCCTCGATCCCGACCTGGTTCGCCCTCAGCCGAAACGCGTCGCCGATGCGAACGAGCACTGGCCCGTCTTCGTCCTGGCGCGCGACTTCCTCACCGATTACCTCCACGCCGTTCACCTCGAGGATGTACCGCGTGCCCGGAGAGGGCCACAGCGTTCCATCAGGTTTCACAAGGTCGGGGGTCACGCCGTCGCCGGGGCCGGGTTGGCTGCCGTCGACGGTCCAGACCTGTGTGATCGTGCGGTTCCAGAACTCGTTCCCCCACACGTCAGCGCCGTTCCTCGCGTTCTGTCCAAGGATCGTCACCTTCTCGTCGCCGACCGCGCGGTCGATCCAGTCGTGTGGGACGGCGAGACCTGTCTCGACCGCCGACGAGAAGTCATGTTCGCCGATCGAGGCGTAGATCTCGTTGGTCAGGTTCCACGCGAGGAGGGCCACCGCGAGCCCGACCGCCGCGGCAGATCCGGCTCGGCCTCCGCGTCCTCGGAGGACTCCGACTCCGACCAGAAGCAACCCGCCGACGATTGCGGGCACGGTGGCTGCGGTCTCGATCCTTTCCAGAGGCCAGCTCAACTCG
>JANNQQ010000165.1:0-2041 GCA_031400835.1 Actinomycetes bacterium
CACACGCGCGTGGGACTCTCGCAATCGGGGGAGGTCGTGGAGTCCCACTGGCTGGGTGTGCTCATCGCCTACGATGTGATTTTCGTGACCGCAGGCTGGATCCTGTTCGACTATGTCGTCGAGGAGTGACTGAGGAACGCATGCCGAAAAGCTCCGTGCTGGCTGTCTGGATCCTTCCCATCGCGATCGTCGCGATGGGCGTCGCCATCTGGGCGGGCTTTTCGGCGCCGGTCGACTCGGGCGAGGGCATCGTCCAGAAGATCCTCTACGTGCACGTCCCGGTGGTGTGGACGGCGTACCTCGCGTTTTTCGTCGGGCTCATCGCCGCGATCGGTTTTCTGAAAACCCGCAAGCGTTCGTGGGACCGCGTCGCCGCATGCAGCATCGAGATCGGCGTCATCTTCTGCACGCTCGTGCTCGTGACCGGACCGATCTGGGCGAAGCCGATCTGGGGCACCTGGTGGCAATGGGATGCGCGCCTCTCCGCGACGCTCGTCATGTGGTTCATGTACATCGGCTACCTCGCGGTCCGCGTGCTCGCGGAGGATCGCGCGCAGGGCGCCCGCTGGTCGTCGGTCATCGCGATCGTCGCCTTCCTCAACGTCGGCATCGTGCACAAGTCCGTCGAGTGGTGGCACACGCTGCATCCCAAACCGAAAGCGCTTTCGCCCGAGGGGCTCAACAGCGGGCTCGAGCCCGGGATGGCGAAGGCGCTCTGGCTCGGCGTCCTCGCGTTCACGTTGCTCTATCTGGTGTTGTTCTTTCTCCGACTGACGGTCGAGCGGATGTCCGATGAGCTCGAGGAAAAGCAGGCTTCGGCATGAACGGTCACAGCGTGCGCGTGATTCTCCGCGCTCTCGTTCTTTCGTGTTTCCTCGCACCGGCCGTCGCGATCGCGCAGCCTGTCGGCGTCAACGACACCGGCTATCAGCCGGCGATCGTGACCTCGACCTTCTCGGGCAACTGGGCGCTGGGAACGAACGGTGCCTGGGTGCTCGACACATCGGGCGCCGCCGTAACAGGGACGTCGGGTTCGATGCGGCCCGGCATGAAACCTGGCGTTCCGGCAGCGGCACAGGCGAGGCACCCGTACTTCTTCGCGGCGTATGCCGCCGTGTGGCTCGGTCTTCTCGCGTACATCGCCTGGCTCGCGACGCGCATCAAGAGCCTCGAAGAGGCGCTGTCACATGCGACCGACCGATCGCGGTAGTCCAGGAATTCCCTACCGAATCGGGTAAAATACCGACGTATAGAAAACACGTACTCGGGGGCGACTGTCTCCACCACTGCAGCCGTGGGGTGTCATGGCTTCCACATGTCCCAATCCTGATAAATCAGCTAGTTAGGCCGACAGCACCCTCCGGTGACGGCAGTCACCCACGGGCACACGGAGTGCATCGGTCTACACGCAGCAGCCAGGGCTGCAATCCCCACATGCGACTCCTCTCCCGCACCTCGACCCTCACACTCAGCGCCCTCGCCCTCACGGCGCTGTCGTCGGGCTGCAACTCGGCCGAGCTGGACCAGCTTCCGGCGACGAACTCCGAGATCCACTACCAGGGCGGCGATCCGCCTCCGGTGGATGTCCTTTTCGTCGTCGACAACTCCGGCTCCATGGAGCAAGAGCAGACCAAGCTCGCCGCGAACTTCGCGACCTTCATCCAGTATTTCATCGACCTCGAGCTCGACTTCCAGCTCGCCGTCGTGACGACCGACTTCGGGGCACGCGGTCTGCCGGTCATCCAGTGTGCGCCGAAAGCTCCAGCCACCCGCATGAGCGCGGCGGAACTGCTTGCACTCGAACGGGAAACCCAGACCGAGGAGGATTTGAAGCGTGCCGGGCTCGCTCTTTGATTCGAGTGTGTGGATCGCCGCGATCTTCACCACCCACCCCTTCCACGAGCAGGCCCAGGGTGCCTTACACGACGCGACGCCCGCGAACCCAGCGGTCTTTTGCCGCTCCACCCAGCAGAGCGTTTTGCGTCTGGCATCCACTCCGGCGCTCTTGAAGGCCTACGGCGCGGACGGTTTGACCAATCGG
>JANNQQ010000166.1:0-14508 GCA_031400835.1 Actinomycetes bacterium
ACCGACGTGGATGTTCTTCATCGCAAAGTCGCCATCGACGAAGCAGATGCGGGTATCGCGGAGCTCGTCGTGATGAGTCAGCACAAGCGGCGCAATGTCCGGGAGACGCTCCGCCACCTTCAGGTAGAACGGATCAAGTCGCTGCTGGGCGAACGCCTCGTGATCATCGAACTCGGCCTCGAGCTCGGGATTGGACGCAGTCGCACGGTGCCAGGTTCCCAGAGTGCGTCCCGCCCACTCGCCTGCGTCGGCGTGAACGCGCCCCACGGCTATCTCGGCCTGCCAGTTCCGCGAGTCGGCCGGGAGCAGCTCGATCGCCGCAACGTGAGCTGCCGGATCGTGATGCACCACTCTTGGAACGGCCCCCGGCGTCAGCCGTCCACAAAGGCGTAGAGCGGCGACCTCCGTGTCTGTCCGCTCCACCTTCGCTTGCCAGACGTCGGCGACCCGGAGCTGCGATAACGCCTGCTTGAGCACGAGCGAGATCGACGGCCCGCGTACCGCAAGCACCATCGCGGAAACACCACCTGTGAGCTCCTCAATCGTCAGCGTGTCGGCAACATCGGGCGCGACGAGCCCTTGGGAAGTAAGCCATTCGACCGCCGTCTCCCGTGTGAGGACGAAGGTCATGCTCGCGCGCTCATCATCGCCGCCGCACGCTCAGCGACCATCGCAGTAGGCCTGTTCGTGGTCGTGCATCGAGCAGAGCCTACGATGACGGGGTGCAGGGTGAGCTTCCCATCGCCGAGTTCGGGTTTCCCGGACCGCTGCGCGACAGGCTCGTGGCAGCAATTCTCTCGGGCGCGAAGACGTCGACGACGGGATTGCTTGAGGAATATCTGCGGGACGGTACTGCGGTCGAGGCAGTGGGCGCACGCGAGCTCGTCGTCGACTCGAACGGTATTGGCGTCGCAATCATCGAAACGACCGAGGCCGAGGTCAAGCGGATGGGAGATGTCGACCTCGCCTTCGCGATTGACGAAGGCGAAGGGTTCGAGACGCTGCAGGAGTGGTACGACGCCCACGTCCGCTTCTTCACGTGCACGGAGATGGTGGCTGCGCTCGGCGATCCGGCCGTCATCATCGACGACGATACGCTCGTCGTCTGCACCCGTTTTCGAGTGGTGTGAGGCCCGGCGCGACGCGCTGAACATCGCCGTCACACAATCGACACGAAGTCGGCACACTCAGGTCACACCTTCACCGCTACGTTGTCTTCCATGAAGACAACGGTACGCACGCCCTGGGGCAAGGTGACACGGATCGAGGAGGTCTCTGTCCCCCAACGCGCGGGTGACCATCGGTTCTCGACGGTGGTACAGCTGTTGGAGGACGAGCGTGGCGAGCGGCGCGTGCGGGGCGCATACACCACCGAGGGGGTCGGGAGACGTGGGCCGGTAACGCTCCGCCGGCGCGACCTCGAGAGGTTGTGGACGGCAATGGCACGGGCACCCGCACTCCGTGCGGCGCTTGTGCCCGAGGCTGGCGACGCGGATCGCGGGGTGAAACCGGCGGCGGTCAGACGGGCAGCGCCGCGTACTCACGTGCCGCCGTGATGAGCCCCGCGAGGATCGGTGTACCGCCGGTCGGGCCGAGGAGAGGATCAACCGCATGCTCGGGATGGGGCATGAGACCCATCACGTTGCCTGCCTCGTTCGCCACCCCGGCTACACGATCGCGCGAACCATTGACGTCCTCGATGTAGCGCAGGACGATCTGATCGCGTTCTTCGAGCTCCGCGAGGAGCCGGTCATCGGCGTACCACGCTCCCTCACCGTTCTTGACGGGAATGACGAGGGTCTCGCCCACCGCGCACGCGGCGGTGAACGGAACGCGCGTGGTCTCCACGCGGACGGTGACGTCGCGACACATGAACCGCTGCTGCCGATTCGGGCGCAGCACACCAGGGAGGAGCCTCGATTCACAAAGGATCTGAAAGCCATTGCAGATGCCCAGCACCGGCCCACCGCTACCCGCGAAAGCGGCGACGGCCTGCATGATGGGAGCGAACCGCGCGATCGAGCCGCAACGTAGGTAGTCGCCGTAGGAGAACCCACCGGGAAGAACGACGCCTGTCGTCTCAGACGGGAGGTCACTGTCCGCGTGCCAGGCGGCGACCGCATCGGCGCCGAGCCCGTTGAGGGCAAGAATCGCGTCTCCGTCGTCGTTTGAGCCGGGGAAGGTCACCACGGCGATCCGGGCGCGATTCACGACTGTGCCTCAACCTGCACTTGAAAGCCCTCGATCAGCTCGTTAGCGAGGAGCTCGGCGCACATCCTCTCGGCTCCGCGCGTCGCCTCCTCGACCGATGCAGCGTCGACGTCAAGATCAATGACGCGGCCCACCTGGGCGCGCGTGACAGGAAACCCAAGCTTCACCAGCGAGTCGCGAACGGCCTCACCCTGTGGATCGAGGATGCCTGCCTTTGGGCGAACGAGAACGGTGACCTTCACAGCACCACCTTTGGGTTGGCGACGTAGTCGGCGAATGCACATCCGGTAAGCCGCTCGAACGCGTCGACGTAGCGGGCACGCGTGCCCACAACAACGTCGGCGGGGAGCTCCGGCCCGGGGTCAGTGCGGTCCCATCCCGTAGCGAGGCACCAATCGCGCACGAACTGCTTGTCGAACGAGAGTTGTGGGCCGCCCGGGCGATAGTCCAGGGCCGACCAGAACCGCGAAGAGTCCGGAGTCATCGCCTCGTCAGCGAGCGTCACCGTGCCGTTGTCGTCTACGCCGAACTCAAACTTCGTGTCGGCCAGAAGCATCCCGCGCTCTTGCGCGTGAGCGGCGCCGAACGCGTACACCGCAAGTGCAGCGTCACGGGCGGCTGTGTAGCGCGCCCGACCACAGAGCTCGGCGGCCTCTGCCTCGGAGATGTTCAGATCATGACCCGAGGCCGCCTTCGTCGCCGGCGTGACAATCGGAGTTGGCAAACGATCGGACTCGAAAAGCCCTTCCGGAAGCTCGTGCCCGCAGACCGACCCGGTTGCCCGGTAGTCGACCCAACCAGAGCCCGAGAGGTAGCCACGGACAACAAACTCCACCGGAAACATCTCGAGACGCCGGCCGACGAGTGACCGCCCGTCATCCCCGAGTTCAACGAGGTGGTTTGGCACAAGGTGTCGCGTGCGGGCGAACCAGAACGCAGAGAGACCCGTAAGAACTCGCCCTTTATCGGGAATCTCCGTCGGAAGAACAACGTCGTACGTCGAGATCCGATCGGAGGCGACGAGGAGCAGTGTCCGGTCGTCGACGGCATAGAGCTCGCGGACCTTGCCCGAACCGACATGGACGAGATCAGACACGCGCCGCCTCCCGCCGGTTCGCCACGAGTTGCTCCAGTCGGTCAAACACCGTGGGAACGTGGACGGTGTACGCACCAAGGTCAAAGATGGCGTCGAGGTCGATACGGTCGGCGATTTCGTGGTCGGCGCGTACGAGCTCTCGAAAGTCGAGGCCCTCGTCCCACGCCTGCATGGCCATTTGCTGAACCGTGCGATACGCGTGGTCGCGAGTGGAACCCGCATCCACGAGAGCAAGCAGGAGACGCTGACTAAAGAACAGCCCATGGCTCGACCAGAGGATCTCCTCCATCCGTTCGGAGCGGACAACCAGTCCGCTGACGAGCCAGGTGAAGCGGTCGAGCATGTAGTCGACTGCGAGGAATGCATCCGGCACAACTACCCGTTCCGCGGACGAGTGCGAAATGTCGCGCTCGTGCCATAGGGCAACATTCTCGAGCCCTACGACTGCATACGAACGGACGACGCGCGCGAGCCCACAGATCCGCTCCGCCGTGATCGGGTTGCGCTTGTGGGGCATTGCACTCGAGCCCTTTTGCCCGCGCCCGAATGGCTCCTCCACCTCGCGGAGCTCTGTCCGCGCAAGGTGTCGGATCTCGGTCGCGAAGCGATCCAGCGATGACGCGAGCAGCGCGAGGGCGTTGAGAAGCTCGGCGTGTCGGTCGCGCTGGAGTACCTGCGTCGAGGTGGGGGCAGGACGGAGCCCGAGCTGCTCGCACGCGACGGCCTCGACCCGCGGATCGGTCGCGGAGTAGGTGCCCACTGCGCCGGAGAGCTTGCCAACGCAGAGCCCATCAACCGCACGCTCGAGCCGCTCGCGGTCACGATCGAGCGCAAATGCCCAGCCCGCGAGTTTCAGCCCGAACGTCGTCGGCTCCGCGTGGACACCGTGGGTGCGGCCTGCGCAAAGAGTGTCGCGGTGCTCCTCGGCACGCCCTACAACCGCAGCGAAGGCCGCCGCAAGACCCTCGAGCACCAGGGTCCCGGCCTCCTGAATGCCCATGGACAGTGCCGTATCCAGAACATCGGAGGAGGTGAGCCCGTAGTGGAACCAGCGTCCGTCCTCGTCCAGATCCGCGGCGACCGCATCGACGAAAGCGGCGACATCGTGATTCGTCTGGCGCTCGATCTCAGCGACCACCGCTGGCGTCGGCGCGGTTGCGCGCGCGCGGATTCGAGCGGCTGTACCGGTGGGGAGTAGGTCGATCGCTTCCCACCCGTCGAGGGCCGCGAGCTCAACGCTGAGCCACCTCTCGAGCTTCGCCTCCTCTGACCAAATGCGGGCCATGGCGGGTCGGGAGTAGCGCTCGATCACTCAGCCAAGTCTAGTCCTGGCTCGCGACGTACCCGGGGTGTGGAGAAACTGGTACGAAGTTGGCACAGTTCTGTGACACTTTGTTGTCATCTTAGGCTATAGAATCGACAGCGGGTGGTGGTCTGGGGTGGCCCCACGTGAGGTGCCACAACGACAGGCGTCGCTTCGACACTTTTACGCCGTCTCAGAGCTCGCAACGATGTCCGTCAGCGGATCTTTCGCCGCTCACGCACCGCTGGCCGCCGCGCTTGCCGCGATGTCTGTGCGGAAGCGGCTGCCCGGCAGGTCGATGCATCCCACCGCGCGGTAAGCGGCCTCGCGGGCGGCGACGAGAGTCTCGCCCGTGGCTGTGATCCCAAGGATCCGCCCACCGTTCGCGATGACGTTGCCATCTCGAAGAGCCGTGCCGGCATGGAACACCATTGCTCCCGTCGCCGCAGCCTCGGCGAGTCCCCCGATGGGCGTCCCGCACAGCGACCGTTGGGGGTACTCCCCACCCGCAACAACCACTGTCACCGCTGCCTCGGGGCGTCTTCCGATGCTGACAGCCGAGAGGTCGCCAGCTGCGGCGGCAGCGAGTGCCAACCCGAGGTCGCCATCCAGAAGCGGGAGCACCGATTGGGTCTCCGGATCGCCGAAACGGCAGTTGTACTCAAGCACTCGCGGTCCATCAGCGGTCATCATCAGGCCTGCATAGAGCACTCCCACGAACGGCGTTCCTCTTCGCGCAAGCTCACCGAGCACCGGGGTGACCGTCGCTTCGACCAGCGCCTCCAGCTCATCCGAGCCGACTCCAGGGACAGGCGAGTACGAGCCCATCCCTCCCGTATTCGGGCCGAGATCGCCGTCGTACGCGTTCTTGAAGTCCCCGGCGGCGGCAAGCGCGAGCGCGTTCGATCCGTCACACAACGCGAACAGCGAGATCTCAGGGCCTCTGAGGAGCTCCTCGACGATCAGGTCTCGCCCGAGTGCGCGTAGATCTTCGAGGCCGGTTGCGAGCTCCTCGTCCGTCTGACAGACGACCACGCCCTTGCCCGCCGCGAGACCGTCGACCTTGACGACGCACGGAGCAACGGGTTCGGATAGGCGACGCGCAGTCGGGACGCCTGCCGCCTCCATCACGTCCTTGGCAAAGGTCTTCGATCCTTCGATCTGCGCCGCTGCCGCTCCAGGCCCGAACACCGAGACCCCGCCGTGGCGCAGTGTGTCTGCGATCCCGGCAACGAGCGGTACCTCGGGCCCCACGACGACGAGGTCGATGTCGAGGGTGCGTGCGAGGTCGAGCAATCCTTCGGCGTCGTCCTCTGCCACCGGATGACATGCCGCAATCGCCGCGATCCCCGGATTCCCACGCGCGGCGTGCAGCTCCGAGACACTCTGCGCCCGCGCCAACGCCCATACGAGTGCATGCTCCCGACCACCCGACCCGACGACGAGAACCTTCAACGACGTTCCCCGCTACAGCGCGTGCACGGCTTCACGGCCCGCGCCTGTTCCGACGAGTGAGACGGGCGTCTCGAGCGCCGCCGAGACGAAGTCGACATAGCCGCGTGCCGCGGCGGGGAGCTCGCCTTCGCCGAGTTCGGCCTTCCAGCCGGGCAGCGTCTCGAAGACCGGCGCGCAATGGTGGAAATCGGACTGGTGCGCTGGAAAGTCCTCGGTCTCGGAGCCGTCGGGTAGCCGATAGCGGGTGCAGACGGGGATCTCCTCAAACTCCGAAAGAACATCAAGCTTCGTGAGCGCGAGGGACGTGATCCCGTTCACACGCACCGCAAATCGCAATGCGACAAGGTCGAGCCACCCGCAGCGCCGTTCGCGACCGGTGACGGTGCCGAACTCCCCACCAAGCTCTCGGACGCGCGCCTGCTGGGAGCCAACGATCTCGCTTGGGAATGGCCCCTCGCCAACACGGGTGACGTAGGCCTTTGAGACACCAAGGACCTCGTCGATCCGCTGCGGCCCGATCCCGAAGCTCACCGCAGCGCCCGCAGCGATCGGGCTTGAGGACGTCACAAACGGATACGTTCCGTGATCGAGATCGAGAAGCGTCCCCTGGGCGCCCTCGAAGAGCACCTTCTGTCCCCCACGTAGCGCGCGGTCGACCAAGAGCGAGGTGTCGGCGACGTAGGACGCGAGCCTCTCGGCGTGTCGCAGCGTCTGCGCCACGACCTCTTCCACGTCGAACGTCTCGAGCCCATAGACGCGCTCGAGCCAGACGTTCTTCTCACCTGCGGCAAGCTCGACCTTCGCGCGGAGGATCTTCGGGTCGAGAAGATCCTGCACACGGATGCCGATGCGGGTCGCCTTATCGGCGTAGGCCGGCCCGATCCCGCGCCGGGTCGTCCCGATCTGGAGGTTGCCCAGCTTTCGTTCACGCGCACCGTCGAGAGCAACGTGCCATGGCATGATCAGATGCGCGTTGCCTGAAATGAATACAAGACCGTGCGTCTCATGGCCTCGGGCCTCGAGCTCGTCGAGCTCGCCTATGAGCACCGCCGGATCGACGACACAACCAGCGCCTATCGCACTCGCGATTCCACCGACGATTCCCGACGGAATCTGTCGAATCTTGTACGTCTCGTCGCCAACGACGATTGTGTGCCCAGCGTTCGGGCCGCCCTGATAGCGGCAGACAAGGTCGGAGTCTTGCGCGAGCAGGTCGACGATCTTCCCCTTCCCCTCGTCTCCCCACTGCGCGCCGACAATCACGGTCGCTGGCACGTCCCCTATTCTTGCACGGATTCTGCGCTCGGGCTGACTACCCGCCGGCGAGATCGGCGAACTTCGCGTAGCGCTTGAGGAAGCTCAACTTGAGCGCGTCTGTCGGCCCGTTGCGATGCTTTGCGAGAATGATCTCGGCGACGCCCTGGGAGTCGGTGTCCTCGGGGTTGTAGTACTCGTCGCGATAGACGAAGAACACGAGATCCGCGTCTTGCTCGATGCTACCCGACTCGCGAAGATCGGAGAGGATCGGCCGCTTGTCCTGCCGCGACTCGACTGCACGCGACAGCTGCGACAGCGCGAGAACGGGCACCTCGAGGTCGCGGGCGAGGACCTTGAGATGACGGGAAATCTGCGAGACCTCCTGCACCCGGTTCTCGACCGTACCGCCGGACGTCATCAGTTGGAGGTAGTCGACGACAATCAACCCGAGATTGGGTTCGCGGGACTTGAGCCGGCGCGCCTTGGAGCGGAGCTCCATCATCGTGATCGAGCCCGTGTCGTCGACGTAGATCGGAGCCTTCATCAGCTTGTCGCATGCGGCGGTGAGACGTGGCCAATCGTCGGGCGCAAGCTTGCCCGAGCGGAGCCGGTTCGACTCGACCTTGGCCTCGCTGCACATGAGCCGTTGCGTCACCTCACTCTTCGACATCTCGAGCGTGAACAGCGCCACGGGCTGCTGAAAGCGCACGCCGAGGTTCGCAGCCATACAGAGCGCGAGCGCGGACTTTCCCATCGAGGGACGCGCCGCGAGGATGATGAGGTTGCCGGGCTGGAACCCGGAGGTGAGCCGGTCGAGGTCGCGGAACCCGCTCGGGATGCCGGTGATGTCGACTCCCGACTCGTACAGGCTCGTGATCCGCTCGAAGCTCTCTTTGAGCAGCGTCTCGATGTGCGCGAAGTCACCGGTGACGCGTTGTTGGGAGAGATCGAAGACGATCTTCTCGGCACGATCGACGAGGTCGGTGGTCTCGCCGGGCCGGTCATGCCCAAGCCGCACGATCTCGTGACCTGCGCGGATCAACGAGCGCAACGTCGCGGTCTCCTTGACGATCCGTGCGTAGTGCTCGACGTTCGCGGTGGCCGGGACGAGCGCCGCGAGCTCGGCGATGCGTGCCGTGCCGCCGACGCGCTCGATCTCGCCGCGCTCCTCAAGCTCGTTCGCGAGCGTGATCGCATCGACGGGCTCACCTTTGCCCCACAGGAGGAGCGCTGCCCGGAAGATCGTCGCGTGCGACTCGCGGTAGAAGTCGGAGGCGACGAGGATTTCGGTGACCGCTCCGATCACGTTCGGAGACAGCAGCATGGCTCCGAGTACCGACTCCTCGGCCTCAAGATTCTGCGGCGGAACGGGGGCGTTCGTTCGGGACGCGGCCAGTTCGGTCATGTGAGTATCAAACCCGCTTTCCTGTTGGCCCGCGGACCCTGTGTGTAAGCGCACATCGGCGGGGCCAGCGCGACGCGGGCGCACTGGGAACACCGCAAGATGCAGGATAAACGAACACGTGTTCGTTCATTCTTCCACACCCTCCGGCCGGATCACTACGTCGTTTCCGTCGGTCGTCCACAGGCAGCCTGGGGAGAAATCGTGCGCAGGATGCGGGGAGTTCGTGTGCCCGTCCACAGGCAGCGCAGCGGCGTGTGGGACCCGAACCACCACGACCGTGCAAAAAAGAGAGGGCGGCCCGCAGGCCGCCCTCTCACTCACCGTGTCTACCGTGTCGCTCAGACTTCAGCGTCTGCAGCGGGCTCGGTTGCGACGTCCTCAGAGTCCTCTGCGGCCTCTACCTCTTCGACGGCCGCAGTGGGCTCGTCAGGTGTCGCGTCGAAGTCCTCCTCGAGGTATTCGACCGAGCTCGCCGCGGCGGCGGCGGCGGCAACTGCGGCAGCGGCCTCGGCCTCCGCGGCCTCCATTGCGATCAGCTCCGCCTCAGGCGGAAGCTCTCCACCCTCGGGCACGACGTGCACCGCAACCTGAGCGACAACACCCTCGTAGACCTGGATCGGAACGCTGAAGCGGCCGATCCGCTTGATCGGATTGAGATCGATCTTACGCCTATCGACACGCACCTTGCGCGTCCGCCAGAGCTCCTCGGCGATGTCGCTCGGGGTGACCGAGCCGAACAGCGATCCGCTCGGCCCGGACTTCACTTCGAACCGGAGAACGGTCTTCCCGAGCGTGGTCGCGATGTCGGCGGCCTGATCGACCGTACGGGCTTCATGCTTTGCGCGTTCGCCATCAATCCGACGCACCTCAGCCACGCGACCGGGAGTTGCAACTTCAGCGAGCCGGCGCGGGAGGAGGTAGTTGCGTGCGTAGCCACGTTTGACGTCGACGACCTCGCCCTTTAGGCCGAGCGCATCGACATCTTTGAGCAGGATGATCTCCATAGCCCCTCCTACCCCTGGATGTACGGCAGGAGTGCCATCTCGCGGGCCCGCTTCACTGCGACGCTCACCTGTCGCTGGTGGCGGCGACACGCACCCGTGATATCGCGGTTGCGGATCTTGCCCCGCTCGGAGACGAACCTGCGCAGCTGGTTGATGCCCTTGTAATCCACGTCTGCGATCTTGTCCTTGCAGAAATGACAGCTCTTGCGCCGCCCACCGGCAGAACCGCCAGGGGTTGTGCGCTTACGCGGTGTGTGTGATTTCTGAGCCATGTTCGGAATGCCTCTAGAACGGAATGTCGTCGTCGGAGGCAGAAGACGGAAAGTCGGCAGCGGGAGCAGCCGATGCTGTGTCAGACGGGATGTAACCACCACCCGCGGCACCTCCTCCACCACCCTCGCCGTCACCACGGCTCCCGAGGAACTGCACGGTCTCCGCGACGATCTCGACGGCCTCGCGCTTGCCGGCCTCGGACTCCCACTCACGCCACTCGAGCCGGCCGTCGACCGCAACAGGTCGACCCTTCGCGAGGTACTGCGCGCAGTTCTCGCCCTGTTGGCCGAAGACGGTGACGTTGAAGTAGTTGGGCTTGTCGACCCATTGACCGGTCTGGTCTTTGCGCCGCGTGTTCACGGCGACGCGCAGCGAGCACACCGCCGTCCCCGATGGGGTGTTGCGCAGTTCTGGGTCGCGGGTGAGATTTCCCACGACAACGACCCTGTTCAGCGATGCAGCCATCGTTACTCCTCCTCGTCCAGGGCGTCAGCGGGCTCGGCCCGTACATCGTCGCTGATTGGCGCGGGCGCCGCTACTGGCCCGGTCGGACCCCCCTCAGGACGACGTGTCGCAAGATGACGCATCACCGCGTCATCGATCTTGAGCACCCGAGAGATCTCGTCGAGCGTCTCCGGCGGCGAGGCGAACGTGAGGAGATGGTACGAACCCTCCGCCTTCTTGTTGATCTCGTAGGCAAGCCGACGTCGGCCCCACACGTCGTGGCGCTGGAACGTCCCGCCGCCCTTCTCGATCAGATCACGCGTGCGCTGAACGACTTCGGCCTGCCCTTCTTCGGCAAGCTCTGGGTCCAGCAGCAGCAGAATTTCATAGTCGATCACGCGGTCCCTAACTCCTTCCTTCGGTCTGAGTCGGCCCCACCGTTTCGCGCGACGCCCGGGAACAGGCGGTCGCTAGATGACTCGGGATCAATCATCTTGGGTGTGGCAGGAAGCTGCGACAGGGTAGCAGCGAGAAAGAGTTGCCTACCGACGCGGTACGATCGACGCGATGCGCAACCTGGTTCGATGGATGGCAGGGCTCGCGGGGATTGCCGCGCTTGCGAAACTTGTTCGCGCGCGGTCGCAGAGTGCGCCAGCGCTCAGCCCGCCTGAGCGTGCAGATGATGACCCGGCAGACGCGCTGCGTCGCAAGCTCGCCGATGCGCGTTCGGTCACCCCCGATCCCCCTGGCGATTCAGCGGCCGCCACGCCCGATGAGCCTGCCCTGTCGCTCGAGGAGCGGCGCGCCGAGATCCACGCGCGTGCACAGGACGCGATCGACGCGATGCGAAGCGACGACGCGTGAGCGAGGAGACCGCGCAGCAGCCAGAGCAGCTTGCGGAGGCCGTCCGTTCATTGAGCGGAACGGTCGACGCGCTTCGGGCCGACGTCCGTCGGATGGGCGCAACCCCGGTACTCCCGCGTGAGGAGCGAGACACAGAAGCGACACGCAGTTGGGTGTCGGCACTCGACGTGCCGGCGCCACGCCGACTCGCGGTACCACGCTTTCTCCTCGAGACCCTCTTTCTCGGTGCCTGCGCGGCCGCCGCGGCGATCGCCGAGCTTCAGGCGCTTGCGATCCTTGGTGTGATGGTGGGCGCCTGGGTGCTTGTCGGGCTCATCGAATGGGCCGCATCGCACGCCGATCGCCAGCGTGACGAGCTGCTCTACTCGCCTCCCCCGGTCCCAAGCGCGCCAGCGGCACCAAGCGCCGACCCGGCCTGGTTCAACCCCCCCGTCGAGCACACGATGCTCGATGTCGGTGAGGGTTCCGAGACAGCAATCACACGGCTTCCACCGAGGCCAGACGACGCCGAGTCGACAATGGAGCACCGCGCAGCCGATCAGCCGTAAGCGTTGGAGCCACGCCCCGGCCCAACCCCAACGCAGTGATCGCCCGAGTCCCGGCGTAGGCTTGTCGAGTGCTCTTTCCCACCGCGACCTTCGCGCTGTTCTTCCTCATCGTCCTGCCGCTCTCATGGGTGACGATGCATGCCCCGGCCCGCTGGCGCATGTTCATCATCGTCGCGAGCTACGTGTTCTACGCCGCGTGGGACTGGCGCTTTGTCTTCCTCCTCGCCGGCTGCACGTTGTGGAATCAGGCGCTCGCGGTTCGCATCTGGCGCACCGACCACAACCAACGCCGGAAGCTGCTGCTTGTGCTGGCCCTCGCCGGCAACCTCGGCGTGCTCGCGTACTTCAAGTACTACGGCTTCTTCGTCGACTCGACCCAGGGCCTCGCTTCGCAGCTTGGCTTCGACCTGTCGCTCGGCGTGCGCTCGGTTGTCCTCCCTATCGGAATCTCGTTCTACACCTTCATGGCGATCAGTTACGTCGTCGATGCGTACCGCGGCGACTTCCAGCCGACCACGCTCTCGAAGTTCGCTGCGTACCTCTCATTCTTTCCCCACCTCGTTGCCGGGCCGATCGTCCGCCCGGGCGAGCTGATCCCGCAGATGGACGCACCGCGCGATCCGCGAAAGGTCGATACGGGTCGCGCGTTCTTCCTCATCGCAATCGGGCTCTTCAAGAAGGTTGTGATCGCGAACACACTCGCGGCCGGAATCGTCGACGACGTCTTCGGTGCCCCCGAGCAACACTCGTCACTCGAGATCCTCATCGGGGTCTATGCCTACGCAGTCCAGATCTACGCAGACTTTTCCGGGTACACGGATATTGCGATCGGCATTGCGCTTCTCCTTGGCTTCACCTTCCCGCAGAACTTCGACGCCCCGTACGCGGCCACATCGATCCAGGACTTCTGGCGCCGCTGGCACATGACCCTGTCGCGCTGGCTCCGTGACTACGTCTACATCCCCCTTGGCGGTAACCGGGGTCGGTCACTCCTGACGTTCCGAAACGTCCTGCTGACGATGCTGCTTGGCGGACTCTGGCACGGTGCCGCCTGGACATTCGTCGCGTGGGGTGGGCTCCATGGACTTGCGCTCGTCGGTGGCCGCTGGCGACGGTCGCGGCCGGGATTCGTGGAGCGCCCGGCGACAACCTGGCGCACGTGGCGCGCGCGCCTCATCACGTTCCATCTCGTGTGCGTGGCGTGGATCTTCTTCCGTGCCGACTCGTTCGGTACCGCCTGGGAGCTGCTCGGTGGGCTGTTCACGCGATGGGGTGATGCGTCACCCCTCGTCACGACAGGCGTGCTGCTCGCGATCGTCGTTGGCATCGGCTCCCAGCTCCTGCCAACGCGTGTGCCGCAGCTCGCGATGGCACGATTCTCACGGCTCCCACTTCTCGGCCAAGCGGCGGTGCTGGCGGTCGCACTCATGCTCACAAGCGCTCTCGGCCCCGAGGGCGTGGCTCCCTTCATCTACTTCCAATTCTGATGAGCGACGACCTTCCTCCCCTCCCACCACTTCCTCCGCCCCCCGACGACGAGGCGGCGACCGTCGAGCAGACGCTGCCGCCCGCCCCGGTTTGGGAAGACGAGCTTCCGGAGCCACCGGCTCCTCCCGCCGTTCCGGCTCGGCCTCGCCCGACACGCGAGCGCCGCGGATCGGCTCCGAAGCGCCCGCGGCGCGAGCGTTCGGACGAGAAGCGCCGCATGTGGAGCGCTGGCCACGCTCTCGTCGTCAGCGTCGTCGCACTCGGAATCGGGTTGCTGCTCAACGCTCCTGGGGTGCACAAGCACGCGTTCAACCAGCCGGAGGGCTGGAAGCGCAGCGTCGCCGTCGCGATCACCGAGCCCCTCGCGAGTGTCAGCCACGCGCTTCTCCTCGACCGGCCCCGCATGGGAGTGCAGGCACTCGCTGGTCGCAGCGGTACCGACGACATCGACATTGAGATCACGCTCCCACCGAAAACAACGCCTGGCCCGACGCAGCCGAAGCGCACCGCATTCTCGCCAAAGAAGCGACTCCGACTCGCGATCGCGGGAGACTCGCTGGTCGTTGCGCCGGGCCTCTCGATCGTCCGCGCCGCGATCGCAAGCCCTGCGATCGAGGCGGTTGGCGATGTCGAGGGCCGCGTGGCAACTGGCCTTACCCGCCCGGATGTCTACAACTGGTTCGACGGAATCACCGAGGTCGTAAAGACGCTCCGGCCAAACGTTCTCGTCGTCGCCTTTGGCGCAAACGATGACAAGGCGTACATGACCGGCGTCCCCGAAGGTGTCTCGATCGGCGACTACGGTGACGATGCGTGGCGCAAGGAGTACGCGCGCCGCGCCGGCGGGATCATGGACACGGTCATCCGCGCCGGCACGCATCTGATCTGGATCGGGCTCCCACAGACGGGCGACACCGCGCAGACGCAGCGCTTCGATGTGGTGAACGCCGTGGTTGCGGCCGAGGCCCGCAAGCGCGCCGGCAAGGTCACCTTTGTCGACACCTACACGACCTTCGCCTCCGACAGCGGCGGCTACACCGAGTACCTCCCCGATGCCTCCGGCGATCTCCAGAAGGTGCGCGCCGACGATGGCATCCACTTCGAGCGCGCAGGCGGCGACATCATCGCCCGGCAGGTGATCAAGGTGCTGAACAAGACAT
>JANNQQ010000167.1:0-7086 GCA_031400835.1 Actinomycetes bacterium
ACCACGAGGATGCGAACGGCCAGTTCGAGCAAAACTTCCAGTTCGACGACGCCCTCATCACGTGTGATCGCGCGATCTTCTTCCGGTACATGGTGCATACCATGGCTGAGCGTCACGGGATGATCGCAACGTTCATGCCGAAGCCCTTCACCACCCTCACGGGGAACGGGGGCCACTTTCACATGTCGCTCTGGAAGGGCGATGAGAACGTGCTCCTCGACGAGTCTGACCCGCGCGGCTTGGGGCTCTCTGCGCTCGCCTACAACTTCATAGGTGGGCTGAAGGCGCACGCGCGTGCCTACAGCGCGGTTACCGCGCCCACTGTCAACTCGTACAAGCGGCTCAAGCTCGGCTCGACCACGAGCGGCGCAACCTGGAGCCCGGTGTGGATCTCTTATGGCTACAACAACCGTACGCAGATGCTCCGCATCCCGGGACCAGGCCGGATCGAGGATCGCACCATCGACGGCGCCTGCAACCCGTACCTCGCGGCTGCAGCCGTGCTTGCCTCCGGCCTCGATGGCATCGATAAGGGTCTCGATGCGGGTGAGCCGAACGGTGAGAACCTCTACACGAAGTCGTACGCCGAGCTCACGGCGCGCGGGTTGCAGACACTCCCAGGCAACCTCCTCGACGCCACCCGCGAGCTTGAGGCCGACGACGTCTTGCGGGCGGCTCTTGGTAAGGGGCGCGACCAGGATTACGTCGACTATTTCGTCGATGTGAAACGCCAGGAGTGGCATCGCTATCACGAGCAGGTCACGCCGTGGGAGATCAAGGAGTACCTGACCCGGTTCTAGACGTCGTATGTAGACAATCTACATACGACGCCGGGAAAATGGGCGATTTAAGCCCTCATT
This sequence comes from Actinomycetes bacterium, assembly GCA_031400835.1. GTDB lineage: Bacteria > Actinomycetota > Thermoleophilia > Gaiellales > Gaiellaceae > Gaiella. The sequence goes on from JANNQQ010000167.1 coordinate 861, forward strand.
TCGTGGCTTCATAGGCACTATTCTCCATACGTGCGGATCCATGCGGGCCGCCATCGTGGGGGGAGAATAGTGCCCACGCAGCCATCTGACCCCTGAGGAGCGGCTCCGAGCTATGTGTGGGATTGTCGGACTGTTTGCCAAGACGCCCGAGATCGAGCAGCGACTCGGCGAGTACCTCAGCGCGATGCTCGTGCAGATGAATGACCGTGGGCCTGACAGCGCCGGGGTGGCCGTGTATCGGGACCCAGCTCCGTCGGGTTGGAGCAAGCTCTCCGTCTACTCGCCCAATCCGCACGAGGCGTGGGACGCGCTCGCCGAAGGTCTTCGCGAAGCCTTCGGTGGTTGCGAGGAGCCTCAGCGTCGCGCGAGCCACGCCGTGGTCGTCGTCGAGGCGCAGGCCGATGTCGCGGCCTCGTGGGTGCACGATGAGCGCCCTGACCTTCGGGTGATGAGCGCCGGTCAGGTGATCGAGATCTTCAAGGAGGTGGGACTCCCGACGCGATTCGCGGAGCAGTTCGCACTCTCCGATTTCAGTGGCTCGCACGGGCTTGGCCACACCCGAATGGCGACCGAGAGTCGGGTGACGACAGAGGGATCCCATCCCTTCTCGACCGGACTCGATCTGTGTGTCGTCCACAACGGCTCGCTGTCAAACCACAACCGTCTTCGCCAGAACCTCCGTCGCGAGGGGATCGAGTTCCGCACCGAGAACGACACTGAGGTCGCGGCCGGCTACCTCGCGTGGCGACTGCGCGAGGGCGCGTCGCTGACGGAGGCGCTCGAGGGTTGCCTCGTCGACCTCGACGGCTTCTACACGTTTCTCTGCGGTACCGCGGAGGGGTTCGCTGTGCTGCGTGACCCGATCGCCTGCAAGCCTGCTGTGCTCGCTGAGACCGACGAGTGGGTCGCTATGGCCTCGGAGTGGAGGGCGATAGCAGTGCTTCCCGGCTCGGCGGATGCCCGCCAGTGGGAGCCAGAGCCGGGGGTCGTCTATGTGTGGGAACGTGAGGCGGTTGCGTGAGCGTCGAGGCCCATGCTGCAGAGGTTGTCGACCTCGCAGCCATACCGCTTCGGACGCTCAACCAGCGTCTGCATGATGTCGCAACGACCGGTGAAGGGCCTCGTCGCTGGCGCATCGTCAATCCGAGCGGGGCGCACGCGATCGCCTGTGGCCTCGATGCCGAGCTCGAGGTGGAGATCGAGGGTCATGCGGGGTACTACTGCGCGGGCATGAACAAGACAGCGTCAGTGCGTGTGCACGGCAACGCCGGTACGGGACTCGCGGAAAACATGATGTCTGGCCGAGTCGTTGTCGACGGCAACGCCAGCCAGTCGGCGGGTGCCACCGGACGCGGCGGACTCCTCGTGGTACATGGCGATGCTTCGGCACGCTGTGGGATCTCAATGAAAGGCGTCGAGATTGTCGTCCGTGGCTCGGTCGGGCACCTCTCGGGCTTCATGGCACAGACGGGCGTTCTGGTCGTCTGCGGTGATGCCGGTGAGGCGCTCGGTGATTCGATCTATGAGGCACGGCTCTACGTACGTGGCACCGTCAAGGAGCTCGGCGCCGACTGCATCGAGAAAGAGATGCGACCTGAGCACGTCGACCAAGTCCGCGAGCTACTCGAACGCGCGGAGATCTCCGATATCGACGCCGCGTCGTTCAGGCGCTACGGCTCGGCCAGGCAGCTCTATACCTTCAAGGTCGACAACGCGGGGGCGTACTAGACCCGATGACTGAGCCTCCGCTCGAATCACAATGGCATCCGGGGTTGCGCGAGTCGTACCTGTACGACCGCAACGTCATCGCCGAGATCCAGCGGGCTGCCCGCGAGGGGATCTACGACATCCGGGGATTCGGGGCGAAGCGGAAGCTGCCCCACTTCGACGACCTGCTCTTTCTCGGGGCGAGCATCTCGCGGTATCCGCTTGAGGGGTATCGGGAGCGCTGTGCAACCAACGTCGTCCTCGGAACCCGGTTCGCACGCAAGCCAATCGAGCTGAAGATCCCGATCACGATCGCGGGTATGAGTTTCGGGGCGCTTTCTGCGCCCGCGAAGGAGGCACTGGGTCGCGGTGCTAGCGAGGTAGGCACCTCGACGACCACCGGCGACGGCGGGATGACGCCCGAGGAGCGCGAGCACTCGAACATCCTCGTGTACCAGCTCCTTCCGTCGCGCTACGGGATGAACCCCGACGATCTGCGACGCGCCGACGCGATCGAGGTCGTCATCGGACAAGGCGCCAAGCCAGGTGGCGGCGGCATGCTTCTCGGTCACAAGATCTCCGACCGGGTCGCAGCGATGCGCAGCCTGCCGAAGGGAATTGATCAGCGCAGCGCCAGTCGGCACCCCGATTGGACGGGGCCGGACGATCTTGAGATCAAGCTCCACGAGCTTCGCGAAATCACCGACTGGGAGAAGCCGATCTTCGTGAAAGTCGGTGCGACGCGCACCTACTACGACACGCAGCTTGCGGTGAAAGCAGGCGCGGACGTGATCGTGCTCGACGGGATGCAGGGAGGCACTGCCGCGACGCAGGACGTCTTCATCGAGCACGTAGGGATTCCGACGCTCTGCGCGATTCCCCTCGCTGTGCAGGCGCTGCAGGAGCTTGGGATGCACCGCGAGGTGCAGCTCGTCGTCTCCGGTGGGATCCGTACCGGCGCCGACGTCGCCAAGGCGCTCGCGCTTGGCGCGGACGCGGTCTCGATAGGCGTAGGAATGCTCATTGCGATGGGCGACAATAGCCCTGAGCACGAGCAGGAGTATCGGGCGATTGGAAGCTCGGCGGGGTTCTACGACGACTGGCAGGCGGGTCGTGATCCCACGGGGATCTCGACGCAGGATGAAGAGCTCGCAGCGCGGTTCGACCCGATCATCGGCGGGCGGAAGGTCGCCAACTATCTGCGGGTTCTGACGCTCGAAGCGCAGACCCTCGCCCGCGCGTGTGGAAAGTCGCACGTCCACAACCTGGAGCCCGAGGATCTCGTTGCTCTCACGATCGAGGCCTCGCTGATGGCGCGCGTTCCGCTCGCCGGGATGCAGCAGACGCTCCTCGACGAGATCGCCGACCGCGTCGTGGCGCGGCTACGAGAGACGTCATGAAGCTCTTCGATTCAGGGGTCTCGGGCAATTGCTACAAGGTTCGGCTCTTGCTCTCCCACCTCGGCGTCGCCTACGACCGCGTCGAGCTGGATGTCGTCGATCGCTCGAACCGACCCGAGGTACTCGGTGGCCTGAACCCCGCACTTCGCGTGCCCACGCTTGTGCTCGATGACGGCCGCTCGCTTGCCGAGTCGAATGCAATCTTGTGGTGGCTCGGGGACGATACCGCGTACGTTCCCGACGACCGCTTCGAGCGGGCTCAGGTGCTCCAGTGGCAGTTCTTCGAGCAGTACGACCATGAGCCGAATGTCGCGGTCGCACGGTTCTGGGTGACCAAGCGGCCGGGCGAGGCCGATCCAGCGAGCCTCACAGCGTGGCAGGCGGGCGGGCACCGGGTCATCGGTGCGATGGACGCACACCTTGCGACGCGGACGTTTCTCGTAGGCGAGCGCTACACGATCGCTGACATCTCGCTCTACGCATACACCCACGTCGCACCCGAGGGCGGGATCGAGCTTGAGCCCTACGCAGCGGTTCGCGCGTGGCTCGATCGCGTTGCTTCCCAGCCCGGACATATCCCGCTCACCGCCTAAGGCACGTTCCCCTGTTGCAGGGGAGGCGACGGCTGAGCGCCTTCGTACAGTTTGAAGTCCCGACCAGAAGGCGAGATTGATTGTCTGTTAGAGCTGGTATCGCGCTCCTGATGACCCTCACAGCTGGATTCGTGCTCGCGAGTTCGTCTCTGGCTGCGCCGGAGGTGAACCCCGCCTGCGTGCGTGGTTCGTGGGTCGCGAACACGGCCGAGGCCCAGCGGTTGGTCAGGCGTCTCCTACCCCCGGCCTTGAACATGCGGGTCCAGCGCGGCGCACTCTCCGCCACGTTTGTCGATGGGAAGCTCGTCTATGGTGGTTACAGCCTCGTCTTCGTTGCCGGTGGTGGCGCGAACGAGATTGCGATCAAGAGCACCGTCGACATCATCGCCAAGGCGCCCTATCGGGTGTCCGGGAATCGACTGGTTCTCGGGTCAGGCAAGTACAAGCTCCACTACCTCAATGTGGTCGTCTCGCTCAACGGTTCGTCGAAGGTATCGCGGCGGCCGCCAGATGTTGCCGTTACCTCGCCGGGTGGCTCCGTACCGTTTACCTGTAGCGGTGGCACCCTGAGGTGGAAGGTGCCGCTTCCGCTCGGATCCTCTGGGACGTGGCTCACGTTCCAGCGCGACCGTTCCTAGGCCTCAGCTCGAACGGGTTGGAAAAGCCGCCCTGGGCGACCGCGGATCCCAACCCAGTGCAAGCGAGATCGTGCGCGTTCGTTCGACGAGGTGGGGGAGCGAGCGGCGGACCTCGTTGCGGCTAAACCGGCCCGCAGGGCCTTGGAGTGCCACGATCGCGGCCAGGACGCCCGTGCTCGACCACACCGGTGCGGCAACGGCGTTGAGCCCGGGCTCGCGTTCCTCGTAGGCCTCGGCGTACCCCTGCACACGCACCCTCTCGACCTCCCGGGCAAGAGCATCGCGCGTCGTCAGCGTTCGCTGTGTGAACGCGCGAAGTGGGCCAGATGGAAGCGGGCGTCCAGAGAACGCAAGCATCACCTTGCCGGCTGAGGTCGCGTAACCGATCGACGGGCGGCCGAGCTGGGTCACGTGCTGGACGTAGTGGGCGCTCGGCACGAAGTCGACTGTTACTGCGTCTTCCTCACCGGGGACGTGGAGGGTTGCGGTCTCGCCCGTGATCCGGACGAGCTCCTCAAGATGAGGTCGTGCGACCCGGCGGACATCGAGTCGGGCAAGAACCGCGTTTGCCAGTCGCACGATGCGCACGCCCAGGCGATAGTGGCCGGTATCGGGATCGTGTTCGACCAGTCCCGTCGAGGTGAGCGTCCCGAGCTGGCGTGAAACGGTGCTCGGAGGCAAGCTCGTCCGTCGGGCGATCTCGTTCGTTCCAAGCTCTCCCCCCTCGGCGAGAGCGTCGAGCACTGCGACCGCGCGCTGCGCAGCGCCGATCCGCCGCGTCGAGGGTTGACGGCGGCCGCTCACGACGATACGCTCAAGGCGTTGCGCTCATCGCGATAGCGTTGCGCATAGTGGAATGACAGTAGCACGTGATCGCACCCGACCTCTAGACGGACTCAGCACCAATGTCGCTTCTTGTCACCTGTCCCAACTGCGGCCCCCGCGAGATACACGAGCTTCGCTGCGCGGGCGAGTCGACCACGCGTCCGAAGCAGACACCGACGGTGCGCGAGCTGAACGATTACATCTACTTTCGCAGGAACGAATGGGGTGTTCAGCGCGAGTGGTGGTTCTGCCGTTCGTGTGAGGACTGGTTCATTGCCGAGCGCGATACCTACTCGAATGTGGTGTCGCGAACCTGGCGTCCTGAGGCAGCTCCTGTCGAGCCCGCAGTGCCTGAGGAGGCGGCGACGTGAGGCTTGAGCCACGGCCCGGCGAGCGGATCGATCGCTCAACTGAGATCACATTTTCATTTGCGGGTAAGCCCGTAACGGCATTTGCCGGCGACACGATAGGCTCGGCGCTCTACGCGGCTGGCCAGCGCGTCTTTTCACGCTCGTTCAAGTACCACCGCCCGCGCGGGTTGCAGTGCTGCTCGGGCCATTGCGCCAACTGTCAGATGACGGTTGACGGGATTCCGAATGTGCGCGTGTGTACGACGCCGGTGGTCGAGGGAGCGGTCGTCAAGGGTCAGAACTATGTCGGCTCGCTCGAGCGCGATCTCATGCAGGTGACCGACAAGCTCGGGGGGCCGTTCACGCCGCCGGGCTTCTACTACAAGACCTTCATACGGCCCCGCAAGCTTTGGCCGTTGTACGAGAAGTTTCTCCGTAACGCGGCGGGCCTTGGTGTTCTCGATCCAAGCGGCAGTCGCTCCGAACGCATCGATGTCGAGAATCGCCACGTCGGCGTCCTCGTTATCGGCGGCGGTGCAGCGGGTCTCGAGGCGGCGATCTCGGCAGCGGCCGACGGGCGCACCGTCACCGTCATCGACGAGGGCTACGACGTTGGTGGTGCGCTTCTCGCCGACCGCGATGGCCACGCGGCTGCCGCGGAGCTCAAGCAACGAGCGCGCGACGCGGGCGTCGAGTTGATTGCCCCCGCAGTT
>JANNQQ010000168.1:0-7701 GCA_031400835.1 Actinomycetes bacterium
GTCTTGCACGACTTCGCTTTGAGAACCCGGATGTGTGCGTTCTTGACCTGATGCTCCCAGGCCTCGATGGCTGGAAGGTGATCGAGCAGGCGCGCAATGAGGGAATCGGAACGCCCATCGTCGTGGTCTCTGCCCGTGGCACGGAGCACGATCGAATCCACGCACTTGAGATCGGAGCCGACGACTACCTCGTGAAGCCGTTTTCGATGAAGGAGCTCGTCGCCCGAGTCGGCGCCGCAGCCCGAAGAGGCACCCGGGCGCAGGACTCCCGCCGCGGCGAGGAGATCGTCGTCGCCGAGCTTCGTCTCGACCCACGGAACGTCCAGGCCTACGTGGACGGGACAAATGCCGAGCTGACGCCAACAGAGTTCAGGTTGCTCTACGCGATGGCGCTCGACCTGGGACGCGTGCTGACACGTGATGAGCTCCTCCAGCGGGTTTGGGGCCGCCGCGCCTCGCATCGCGATCGCACGGTCGATGTGTTCATCCGGAAGTTGCGCGAGAAGATCGATCATCGCTCCTCGGCACACACGTTCCTGCAGACGCGCTACGGCGTCGGCTACAAGCTTGAGGCCGAAGCAAAGACCTAAACAACCCGGGATCGCTGTCGATGAGTCCCTGGATCGAGGGACGCGCCGTTCCGACCCGCGGCCCGATGAATGGGAACCGGTGATGAGGACACCAGCCCCATGACGATCTTTGGCAATCGCGACTTTGCGCCCACGGCCGAAGGCGCCGCAGGCCCGCACGCGGACTCGGGCTGGTCGGCCACGACGCAACCTCTGGTCGCGACTGTCCTGCCGTTCACTCTCGATACCCGTCGCATCGTGATCCGCGTAAACGGGGGCGAGGAGATCGAAGTAGGACGCACGGAGGGGCGTGAGCCCGCTGTGCTCGTCGCGCGCGACACCATTCGCATGATCGAGGACGCGCAGCGGCAAGAGACGTGGCCGGAGATCGGAGACCGCTTCCTGCGGCCCGGCGCGATCGTCTCGGTGGACGTACAGCGCACCGACGGCGCGTAATTCGCGCTGAGACGCGGATTACCTAGACCGACGCTCACTCGATCGAGGGACGCGACGATCGCGCACTTTTGGCGATACTCGTCCCAGACGAGATCGGAGCGTTTTGCGGCGGCTCCTCTCCCCCGTATCGGAGGCCGCCATGTCAGCGCTCGAGCACGAGACCCGGACAGATATCGAGAGACCGGACTGGAAGACGTCTGAGGTCCGCCGAATCGTCATCCGGCTTGCCGACGGCGATGTCATCCAGGCCGGGACGGCAGCGAACCTCGACGGGGCGAAGACCTTTGCGCACGACCTGATCCGAGAGATCGAGCAGCCTGCGGGTGAATGGCCCCAGATCGGCGACCGGCGCATCAGCCCCGCCGCTGTGGTCTCCGTGGACGTCTTGCGCGTCTCCGCGTAGTCGCTCACCGGGAATAGCCCTCAAATCCTCTGCACTGAGGAGTGGGCGCAGACCCGCTGGCTCGGGAGGGCCGCTCCCGTTCCTGCGGTTTCGGCTAGCGCCTGAATAGATAACCAGGTATAGTTAGGCAAGTTAATGATTAACTCGCCTACCGAAACGCAAGATGCGCGGTTCGTGGCCAATGAGCTACGGCCCGTGTTTCTTCGCATCGCCCGAGAGCTCGACCGCGATACCGAGACGCTTGGGGTCACGTCGAGGCAGGTCACGCTGCTCTGGCTCGTCCGCTCGCACCCTGGTCTCTCACTTCGCGAGCTAGCGGCCGAGGAGCGAATCAGCGCACCTGCGCTCTCGGATCACGTTGACCGGCTCGAGACCGCGGGTCTGCTCGAACGCGTTCGCTCGGACGCCGATCGACGTCGGGTCGGCCTTGTGCTCACCCCCACCGGCTCTCAGCTCCTCCGCCGTGTCCGGGCTCGCAGAACCACGTGGCTCGCGGCGCGTCTCGGCGAGATCGACGCAGACGAGCTCGCTGCCATTGAGCGCGCGATGCCGGCACTCCAGAAGCTCGTCGGAGGCAAAGGGCTGTGACGAGCGTTGCCCTTACCGGCGCGCGAACCTTCCGCAGTCTCCGGCGCCACCGAAACTACCGCCTCTTCTTTACCGGCCAGGTCATCTCGGTCGCCGGTAGTTGGATGCAGAACGTCGCTCTGGCCTGGCTCGTGATCGAGCTTTCAGGGTCACCGCTCGCACTCGGCGCCCTGGCGTTCTGCCGGTTCCTCCCGTTTACGGTGCTCGGGCTCGTGGCGGGCGTCGTTGCCGACCGCATCGACACGCGTCGGATGGTCATCGCGACGCAGGTGTCGGCGATGGTGGTGTCGATCATCCTTGCCGCGGTCACCCTTCTCGGCGAGGCGACGCTCCCGCTCGTCTACCTCCTTGCGACGCTGGGTGGCGTGACCCTGGTCTTCGACGCATCAGGTCGCCAGACGCTGACCTTCCAAATGGTCGGGCCACGCGAGCTACCGAACGCGGTGGCGCTCAACTCGGGACTCTTCAACGCGTCGCGGGTCATTGGCCCGGCAATCGCCGGCTTGCTGATCGCCGCGGTCGGGACGGGCGCATGCTTTGTCGTCAATGCGTTGAGCTTCTTGGCTGTGCTTGCTGCGCTCCTTGCGATGCGTGCCGACGAGCTCGTGCCGGTTGTCCGCGGGGAGTCGACATCGATTCTCGCCGGCGCACGCGAGGGTCTCGCCTGGGTCAGAAAGACTCCGCACGCACGGACAGTCTTGACCGTCGTCGCCATCTTGAGCGTGTTTGGGTTCAACTTCCACGTTCTCGTCCCGCTCCTCGCAGCCGACACGCTCAAGGTCGGCCCGGAGGGTCTCGGGCTACTCTCGGCTGCCTTCGGCGCCGGCGCCGTCGTCGGGGCGCTCGCTGCCGCCTCCCGCCCGACGGCACGGACCAGGACGTTTCTTGGCGGTGCTGCCGGATTCGGCGCCACGCTCATCGTGCTTGCTCCGGTGAAGCAGTTCGCCGTCGCACTTCCGCTGCTGGTGCTTCTCGGCATCTGCTTCACGCTGTTTCTTGCCACCGCCAACGCACTCGTGCAGCTTGCGGCCCCCGATCATCTTCGAGGCCGCGTGATCAGCATCTACCTGCTCGCGTTCGCGGGGCTCGCTCCGGCAGGGGGGCTGATCGCCGGCTTACTCACGGAACTTGGTGGTACCCAACTCGCCTTCTCGGTCGCTGGAGTCGTCGGGCTGGGCGTGGCGACCTGGGCAAGGTTCCAGTTCAGACTTCAGTCTGCACTGGAGGAAGCGCGCTTCGACACCGTATCGACGTGACCTCGTTCCCGGCCCTTCGGTGCAGACTCAAGTCTGGACTGGGGTTGGCCCGCTATGCGATCGTCCAGGTGTCGTTGCCAAGCAAGAGTGCTGCGAGGTCGCCCTCGCCCTTCTTCTCGCGCGCCGCGGCAACCTGCGCGTGGACGCTCGCGTCGTAGGTCGGTCGATCGACAGCACGGAACACGCCGAGGGGTACGCAGCCAGCGGTCTCCCACGTGAGCCTGGCGAGCGCAAACGCTAGACCGGGGTCGTCGCGGCTCGGGTCGTGGACGAGCAATCCGTCTTCGGTCGCTAGCACTACCTCCAACGTTCCGTCAGACCGCATTCGCACACCTCGATCCCCCCAGCTGACCTCCTCACCCGCGCGGAGATAGAGGCGGTTCTCCTTCTCGTCGCGCACCACATCCCACGCGCCGTCGTTGTAGATGTTGCAGTTCTGCAGGATCTCGACGAACGCGGCCCCGCGATGCTTGGCGGCAGCACGGAGGACGTCAGTGACACCCTGCTTGTCGGTGTCGATCGCGCGGGCGACAAAGGTCGCCTCGGCGCCCAGCGCAACCGAAAGAGGGTTGAAGGGCTGGTCGATCGAGCCTTGCGGGGTCGACTTCGTCACCATCCCGACCTCGGAGGTCGGCGAGTACTGCCCCTTCGTCAGCCCGTAGATCTTGTTGTTGAACAGGAGAATCGTGAGGTTGACGTTGCGCCGCAGCGCGTGGATGAGATGGTTGCCTCCGATCGATAGCGAGTCGCCGTCGCCCGAGACCACCCACACCGAAAGGTCCTCACGCGTTGTGGCGAGTCCGGTCGCAATCGCCGGCGCCCGACCGTGGATCGAGTGCATCCCGTAGGTCTGCATGTAGTACGGGAACCGAGCGGCACAGCCGATACCGCTGATGAAGACCACGTTCTCGCGCGGAATTCCGAGCTCGGGCATGAAGGACTGGACGGCGGCAAGAATCGCGTAGTCTCCGCAACCCGGGCACCAGCGAACCTCTTGATCGGACTTGAAGTCCTTGGCCTTCAGAGGTACTAGCACGATGACCACGCGCTGGCTGGGTGTGATGGTCGAGTGCGATGCAAGGACGCAGGGAGCTTCGATACGGGACGTATCGGGGCGACTGAGGACGAAGCAGCGTGCCGACCAGCACGCCCAGACGGCACGCTGCTCGTCGTGCTGGTGCCTCCTAGAGGTATGAGATCGCTCACCGCTCACTCCCTCGTTTGAAGTTGCCGGTGGCGCGTGCGAGCAGGAGTTGCCGCGCGTCCTCATCTGCTGCCGCCTCAAGTGCAGCAGACAGTCGGCGTCCCTTTGCGCCGGTGACGGTGACGACGGTACGCCCACACCAGGCGACCATCACCCGCTCGTCGGCGGTGACTCTCGCCTCGAAGGTGCTGCTCACCGGCCAACCATGGCAACGATTGCCTCTTCAAGCTCCGACGCTGTCAAAGGGCGACCACGGACACGCGTGTACGAGACGGCGTCGACCAGGAACTTGGCGCGCAGCAGCAGGGCAAGCTGACCGAGGTTCATCTCGGGGACGAGCAGCTTCGGATACCGCTTGACGACCTCCTCGGTGTTCCGCGGGAACGGGTTGAGATGGTGCAAATGTGCGCTTGCAACCTTGATCCCGCGCTCGCGCGCTCGACGTACAGCCGCACCAATCGGACCGTAGGTGGAGCCCCAACCGATGATCAGCAGCTCCGCGTCGCCGGTCTCGTCGTCGACCTGGAGCTCCGGGATGTCGGCTGCAATGCCTTCTATCTTCCGGGCACGCAGACGTGTCATCGCGTCATGGTTGTCCGGGTCGTAGGAGATTGCGCCGGTCCCGTCTTCCTTCTCGAGACCGCCGATGCGATGCTCGAGCCCTTTGGTTCCCGGAACCGCCCATGGGCGGGCGAGCGTGTGTGGGTCACGCAGGTACGGGAGAAACTGATCGCCGTCGTTCGGCTCGGTGGCGAACGTCGTCGAGATGTCCGGAAGGGTGCTGAGGTCCGGAATGAGCCATGGCTCCGAGCCGTTGGCGAGGCCGGCGTCTGAGAGGAGATACACGGGCGTGCGGTATTTCAGCGCGATGCGCGCAGCCTCAATCGCGGCGTGGAAACACTGTGAAGGACTCGACGCTGCAATGACAGGAACCGGGCTCTCGGAGTTCCGGCCGAAGAGTGCCATCAACAGGTCGGCCTGCTCGACCTTCGTCGGCATTCCGGTCGACGGACCGGCGCGCTGGATATCCAGGATCAGCAGAGGCAGTTCGAGCGAGACAGCAAGTCCTATCGTCTCGGCCTTGAGGACGATGCCCGGCCCCGACGAGGCGGTGATCGCGAGCGCTCCACCAAACGACGCTCCAAGAGCGGCGCCAACCGCCGCTATCTCGTCCTCGGCCTGGAAGGTGATGACGCCAAACTCCTTGCGGGAGGCAAGCTCTTCGAGGATTGAGGTGGCCGGCGTGATCGGGTAGGCGCCGAGGAAAAGGTCGAGACCGGATAGCTTCGAGGCCGCAATCAGTCCTATCGCGAGGGCCGCGTTCCCGGTGATCTGGCGGTACGTGCCGGGCGTGAGCTTGGCAGGCGCGACCTCGTAAGACACGGCAAAATCCTCGGAGGTCTCGCCGTAGTTCCAGCCGGCTTTGAAGGCCCTCGCGTTCGCCTCGGCAATTGAAGGACGCTTGCCAAACTTGTCAGCAATGAATGCGAGGGTGCCCTCGGTAGGGCGGTGATAGAGCCAGGACATCAGCCCAAGCGCAAAGAAATTCTTCGAACGCTCGGCCTCCCGCGAGGTGATCCCGTCGATCCCCTTCAACGCCTCGACCGTCATCGAGGTGAGGGCAACCTCGTGGAGGTGATAGTCGTCGAGCGACCCATCCTCAAGCGGACTAACTGCGTAGTCGGCCTTTTGGAGAGCGCGCTCGTTGAACGCATCGGTGTTCAAAATGACCGTTCCACCCTTGGGCAGGTCTCGCAGATTGGTCTTCAGCGCAGCCGGATTCATCGCAACAAGAACGTCGGGCCGGTCGCCCGGAGTGAGGATGTCGTGATCGGCGAAGTGGACCTGGAAGCCGGAGACACCGGGAAGCGACCCAGCCGGGGCGCGAATCTCAGCAGGGTAGTCGGGGAAGGTAGCGAGGTCGTTTCCGAGCGTCGCGGTCTCGCTCGAGAACCGGTCGCCCGTCAGCTGCATCCCGTCACCGGAGTCGCCGGCAAACCGGATGATTACCCGCTCGAGCTGCTCGACCCGCTTGACCACCGCACCTGGCAGCCTACCCACCGGGTCTGATGGGCTCACTGCTACTGCACTGCTCGCCGCTCGACGCGAATCCCCCAGGCCTCGCCAGCTGCGAAGAGCGCCTCCGGGTCGACGTCGTCGCGCCACCCGATTACGTGACGCTCTGGTCGGGCGGGAGTGCAGCCGACGACCGCGAGGCGCGTGCGCTGCTCGGTCTCGTCAATACCGGCGGCGAGCTCGTCGCGTCGACGCTCCGCCTCATCCGCAGCTGGCCCCTCGGCATATCCCTTACCCACGGATCCGCTCCGGATGGCCGGCGAGCAACGTCGCGATGTCGAGTGGCCAGGTTCCCATCTGGAGCTCGCCGTCCGCGCCAACCGGCCATTCGTCGCGAGGACGGTCGCAATACAGCTCAACGCCGTTCTCATCGGGATCGCGGAGGTAGATCGCCTCGCTGACCCCATGGTCGGCGGCGCCATCGAGCGCGATCCCGGCGGCAAGCACGCGACGTACCGCGTCGGCAAGCGAGCCGCGGTCGGGATAGAGCAACGCGACGTGGAAGAGCCCCGTGGCCCTGCGAGGCGGAGGCTCGCCACCCCGCGACTCCCAGGTGTTGAGGCCGATGTGGTGGTGGTAGCCACCCGCAGAGACGAACGCGGCCTGGTCGCCAAACCGTTGCATCAGCTCCAACCCGAGCACGTCGCCCCAGAACCCAAGGGCGCGATCGAGATCGGCGACCTTGAGATGAACGTGCCCTATCTGAACCCTTGAATCGACCGTCATTCTCCCGAGGGTTACCCAACCGCCTGTTTGAAGGCGTTGAACGCGGGCTTTCTCACCAGGTCGGATCCGATTAGACCTGACTGCCACCCCTCATTCCGGGTCTCGTCGATCATCAGGAACCAGATGAACATGTCGACCCGCTTGTGTTTGCGTGCGATCGCGACCGCCTCCCTGAGGTACTGCGCTTGCTTCGCCCAGGAGACTCCGGCGATCGCGTCCGTTGGGTTCGTCTGGTACCCGTACTCGGTGATCCAGATCCGCTTGTTGCCCCACAATCGGGTGACCTCAGCGATCAGGACTTCGAAGTTGCCAAGGGTCACCGCGGTAGACGGTTGCCCGTTCGCACCCGCAGGAGGCGGGGTCGATGGCGTCTCGGTGGGGGCTCCGTAGTAGGGGTGATGGGCGTACGCATCGAAGCCGTTA
>JANNQQ010000169.1:0-3038 GCA_031400835.1 Actinomycetes bacterium
GAGAGGCCGATGAGCACTCCTCCGACTACGACGAGCGCGGCGCCAACCGCGAGCCACTTCCCAATCCGCTCCTGCCGGCGGAGAAAGACAGCCGAAAGCCCCAACCCCCACAGCGACTCAGTCGCGACGAGCGGTGCGACCACGCTCAGGCGACCACGGTAGAAGGCCTCGTACAGCGACACGTACGAGAGCCCGAAGGCAATCCCCGCAGGCAAGAACCACGGGAGGTGCCGGAACTGCAACGGCCTACGCGTCACGAGCAGCGCGAGGAGAATCGTGCAGCCCCCGCTCAGGAGCGTGACCGTGATCGCGAGTTCAGGTCCGACCTCGGTGTCGATCGCAATCCAGCGAACAAACGTGTCTCGTACCGCGAACACGAGTGCACCGGTCAACGCAAATACAAGCCCGATCCGGCGAACGTGAGCGGGTCGCTGGGACTCGGTCGCGAGGAGCAGTCCCCCGCCGACGATCAGGAGTGCCCCAAGGGCAATGCCAGCGACGAGCGGCTCGTTGAGGAGCGCCACGGCAAGCGCAACGGCGAAGAGGGGCGCCATCCCCACGGTCGCCGACGTTCTCCCGGGACCTGCCTCTCGAACTGCCAGCGTAAAGAGAACCTGCGAGACGCCAGGCCCAAGAACACCAGCAAGCGCGAAGGGCGCGAGACCCGACAGCTGCCATTCGCCCGCGATGATCGCGGCGATGAGCGCCACTCCGAGCGCCGGAAGGACGGTGAGAAACGCGCCGAGCAGTGGATCGGCACCGCGTGCGAGCGCAGGGTGCAGCAGCACGGTCATCGACCCGAAGAGACAGGCTGAGATGAGAGCGAGGAGGACGGCGTCCATCAGGTGGTCGACCGTGGCGGCACGAGTCGCCGCACCACGGCCGCAGCGGCCGGCTCGGCGAGCAGGATCCCGCTCAGCATCACGACGCAACCTGTCCAGCCGACCCAGCCGAGACGCTCTGAGAGCAGGGCGACGCCGAACAGAGCTGCAAACGGGGCCTCAAGCGTGAACACGAGCGCAGCGCGCGAGGCGGTTGTACGGGACTGCACCCAGGTCGCAACGAGGTAGCCGATGGCGCCTGCAAAGACGCCCGTAACCACGAGTGCGTACCACGTCTTCGCGTCAGGTGGTGCCTCGAATCCTCCAACGATGACGACGATGACGGTGAAGCCAATGGTCGAGACGGCCATCTGCAGAAACGTGAGCGCCCGGGCGTCATAGCGTGGCGCGAAGCGCCCCATCGCGACGATCTGAAGCGACTGCATCACCGCGTTGCCGAGGACAAGCGCGTTCCCGAGGACGGAGCCACCTGGCGTCCCGCTCAACATCAGGAGGCCCGCGAGCGAGAGCACCACCCCCGCCCAGGCGAGCGCCGGCACCGGCGTGCGAAAGAGGGCAAGCGCAAGCAGCGGGGTCAGGACGACGTAGAGCCCCGTGATGAAGCCCGTGCTCGACACGGTCGTGAGCTCGAGCCCGGCGGTCTGCAACGCATAGGCAGCCGCCAGGAGACATCCGGCACCGCAGCCAGCGACGACGCCCGAGCGCGGGAGTGCAAGCAGCGGTCGCCATGCAAACGGAGCCAGTACCACGGTTGAGATCGCAAAGCGCGCCGCGAGGAACGTGAAGAGCGGGTAGACGAGCAGCGCCTCCTGCACGGGGACGAACGTGTACCCCCAGATCGCCGTGACGGCCACGAGCGCGACGAGCGAGGCGGACGGGCGGCGCGTCATCGCCGCAGGCTAGATGGTTGCTGAAGTGCGCTCGGCGGCGGCGAGCCAGCGGCGACGGATCAACGCCGAGAACGGGCCAACCACCCGCCAGTATCTTCTGAATGGCCGCGTCGCAGCGTCGTCGATTGGTTCGATGCGCGTCTCGGTTGAGAGCACGCATCCACCCGGCGTGGGGGTTGCCCGAACGTCGGTCACCATCCGCACCGTGCCGGGGTCACCTGCATCGAAGGGCCGTATGCCGGCGCGTATGCGCCATGGTCTCCCGGAGGCACCGACGACGACCTCGGTCGGAGTGCGGTGCAGCTCGGTAAACCCCAGCTTGGGGAACAGATCGGCAAGGGACGCGCCTCTCGGCAGGCCGCGAAGCCGGAAGAGAAGCCGGACGGCGCGATCGGGTGCGACAGGCGAGGCAAAGAAGGCGGCAACCGCCTCCTCGGGGGTGACAGGGAGGGCCCGCTCGTGGTACTCCCGCCGATCCCACGTCGGCAAGAAGCGGTCGATCTCGCTCATGCGGGAACTGCGGCGGTACGGATCACGTCCGCGCGTCGGCGGTCGGTCGCAACCAGGGCCAAGGTCTGAATCACCGTCACGTGCATCAGACTAAAGGTGTCGTGCATACGGTGATTCCGGACGGAGATCTGGTAGGCGCTGGGGTGCCCGCAGGCTTCCATCTGCGCGCGCCATCACGGGCCACCAAGCCTCCAGTACCTTAGAGAGATGTCCGTCCAAGACACCCTCGGCAGACCCATGCGTGATCTACGGATCTCGGTCACCGACCGCTGCAACTTCCGCTGTCAGTACTGCATGCCGCGCTCGGTGTTTGGACACGAGTACCGGTTCATGGATCGTGCCGAGTTGCTCACCTTCGAGGAACTCGAGCGGATCGTCCGGGCCACGGTCGCGCACGGCGACGAGAAGGTACGGAACACCGGAGGCGAGCCGCAGCTGCGGCGCGAGCTCGAGCGATTCATCGAGTCACTCGCAGCGATCCCCGGACTCGATCTCACGCTGACGACAAATGCGTCGCTTCTCGAGCGCAAGGCGCAGGCGTTGAAGGACGCAGGACTCACGCGAATCAATGTCAGTCTCGACTCGATCGACGAAGAGACCTTCCGTCTCATGAACGACGCCGACTTCGCAGTCGGGCGCGTTCTGGAAGGGATCGAGGCAGCCGCAGCCGTTGGCCTACCGGTCAAGGTCAATGCAGTGGTCAAGCGCGGCGTCAACGATCAAGGGGTCGTCGACATGGCACGCCACTTCCGCGGTACGCCGCACACGCTCCGCTTCATCGAGTACATGGACGTCG
>JANNQQ010000170.1:0-1534 GCA_031400835.1 Actinomycetes bacterium
TCGGTGTCGACCTTGTCGGTTGAGATCTCAAGCAGCGCCTCGTCACGAGCGACGTGCTCGCCCGGCTGCTTCAGCCAGCGCGTCACGGTGCCCTCGGAAACCGACACGCCCATTTGGGGCATTACCACCTCGACCTGCTGCGTTTCGGTGCTCACGTTCTCCTCCAGATCTGGCACATGTCAGTACGCGACGAGTTCTCGGAGCGCTAGAGCTACATCTTCGACCTGCGGGATGTAAGCCTTCTCAAGTGCCGGTGCAAAGGGCACCGGGCTGTCGGGCGCCGCGAGTCGCTTGACCGGCGCATCCAGGTGCTCGAAGGCCTCCTCGGCGATGGTGGCGGCGACCTCGGCGCCAAAGCCACCGGTGCGGGTGTCCTCGTGAAGAACGAGCACCTTTGAGCAGCGTTTGACGCTTGCGAGCACCGACTCACGATCCCACGGAATGAGCGTGCGTAGGTCAAGAACCTCGACAGACACGTCCTCGGCCTCGAGTTGCGCGGCGGCCTCACTCGCGGTGTGAACCATTGCGCCCCAGGTGATCACCGTGACGTCGTCCCCGGCGCGATGGGTGCGGGCCTCACCAAACGGGATCGTGTAGCGATCGTCAGGTACCGGCCCTTTGATCCGTCGGTACAGATGCTTGTGCTCGAAGAAGAGCACCGGATTTGAGTCCTCGATGGCGCTGGCGAGGAGCCCCTTTGCGTCCTCCGGCGTGGAGGGGCACACGATCTTGAGGCCCGGGATGTGTGCGAACGATGACTCCGGGTTTTGCGAGTGGAACGGGCCGCCCGAGAAGCCACCCCCCGATGGAAGTCGAAGCACGATTGGCACAGGAGTGCCTGCGCGGTAGTGCTGCTTCGAGGCGACGGTCACAAGGTGATCCCACGCGCAGGAGACGAAGTCGGCGAACTGCATCTCGGCAACGGGACGAAGGCCCATCAGCGCCGCACCGGTTGCGCCCGCGACGATCGCGGTTTCCGAGAGTGGCATGTCGATGACCCGCCAGGCGCCGAACTCCTGCTGGAGGCCCTCGGTGGCCTTGAACGCCCCGCCATAGAGGCCCACGTCCTCCCCAAGGACGAACACACGCGAGTCCCGACGCATCTCCTGGCGCAGGCAGTCGGTGATCGCCTGAAGATACGTCCTCTCTGAGACAGTCCCTGTGCTCATTGGTGGTGTGGTGTGTCGAGCTCTTCGCGGGTTGCAAATACCCCGTCGAGTAGCGTTGCCGGGTCGGGAGCAGGTGACGACTCGGCTCGCTCGATCGCATCCGTGAGCAGGCGCTTGACACCTGCGGTGATCTCGCTCTCCTCTTCATCGGTGAGCTCGATGTTCGTGCGTAGCCACGTGCGATAGCGCTCGATCGGGTCACGGAGAGCCCACTCGTCGAAGAGCTCCTTTGGGACGTAGTACGCGTCGTCGTGAACCGCGTGCCCTTCCATCCGGAGCGTCAGGCACTCGATCAGCGTAGGGCCTCCACCCGCCCGGGCCTTCTCGATCGCAGCCACTGGCTACGTTGCAGCAGCGTGGCGCGC